>JBDOMX010001082.1:0-9180 GCA_039831615.1 Planctomycetaceae bacterium | reverse complement strand
AGTGAAGAAAATCCGTTTTGCTGTCCTTTCAAACAACAATACGGTTTTCCACCTCATCTTCGTGGAGACCGTTCACAATTTGAGCCGCTATTCTTCAACTCAAACTGATTAACGGACAGACACTAGCCAGTTGGTTCGAGCGTGCCGCGTCGCTCGGACTGATTCGCAGGACTGATTTTCAGGTCGCTGCGATGACGGTTCTCTGTGCCCTGCATGGACCGGCGATGCTGACGGGATTCGTCGGCCGGCATCCAACAGGACACTCGCGAGTGGAGTACGTGGACGCGGTTGTTGATTTGATTCTGGAAGGATTGACTGAGCGAACAGACGAACACGCGCCGCCAATGCCGTTGGAGGCGTCGAAGCCTGCCTGAGTCGACCGATGCGTTTTGAATGATCAGTGAGTGATACGGAGTAATCTGAAGTGCGTATTCTGACCACAACATTTCTATGTGTCGTCATTCTGTGTGCCGGGGTCGGTGCGTTTCTGCTGTTCGGTAAACCGCCTGAGGTCGCTCAGCGTGAAAACCTGACCGATGTTCGGCCGCTGGTAAGGACCACCACAATTGCCAGCCACAATCAACCCGTCGTCATTGAGATGGACGGGGACGCGAACGCGTTGCGGCTGATTACTGTGGCTGCTCAGGTTCGTGGACAAATCAAACATCGATCGCCGGAAGCACGCAGCGGCATGTTCGTCCATCAGGGCGACCTGTTGTTCGAAATCGATGACACCAATTACCGACTGGAGGTCGAACGCCTGGAGGCACAACTGAGTCAAACGGTGGAGGAAACCAGGTCTGTTGCAGTCGATATCGCCAATACCACAGAACTCATCACACTGGCCGAGCAGGACGCGGAGCTGCAGAAGAAACAGCTCCAGAGAATCAAAGACGCCTTCGCCCGCAAGTCAGCTTCCGATTCCGATGTCGACACGGCCGCGCGTCAGGAGATTACCGCTCGAAATGCGCTGCAGTCTCTGTTGAACACCAAACGTTCCCGCGAACAGATGCTGCAGCAGATGGCGGCCGGCAGGAGACTGGTGAGCGCTCAGATCAAGCAGGCCGAAGTCAATCTGGAACGTTGTCGCGTCACGGCACCGGTGAGCGGCCGCATCATCGACGACATCGCGGAAGAGGGAGACTACACTGGTGAGGGTGATGACATGGTGCATATCAGCGATTCCAGCAGCATCGAAGTGAAGTGCAACCTGCAGGCAGATGACCTTGTCTGGGTGCTGCAGAAGGCCAGCGAGTCAGCCGTTTCCGCAGAAGCCATGCTGACCAATCCGTTCGCGACCCCGATCCCGTGCGAGGTCGCCTATGACTTCGGCGGCACCGAAGTGCTGTGGGACGGTGAACTGTCGCGATTTGAAGGGACGGGAACGGATCGACAAACTCGAACCTTTCCCTGTCGCGTCACTGTGGCCGAGCCCGGCAACTATCGCATCGGACAAGGCGGCCGCAGCCGAAAAATCATCGCGCCGGTTCTGTCATCTGGTATGTACGTCACCGTTCGAATTCCGATCACCGCTTCTCGCCGTTTACTGCACATCCCCACCAAAGCCGTGCGGCCAGGCGGCGATGTGTGGGTGGTCCGCGACGGGGTCCTGCATGTGAGGAACGTCACGATGGCACGTTCCACCGACGACTATTCACTCGTGCATGCTGACGAAACCGACCTGACGGACAGTGACCAGGTCGTTATTTCGCCACTGATCACGGCAAACGATGGAATGAAAGTCCGTTTGGAGGACGTGGAATGAGGTCGATCATTGCGTGGTCCATTCGGCAGACTCCGGCCATGAACACGATGATGGTCGCGATCCTGGCCGTCGGTATCCTTTCCGGTTTCATGTTGCGTCGCGAAGAATTCCCTCAGTTTGATCTTGAGATCATCCTCGTGGCGGTTCCCTATCCTGGAGCCAGTCCGGAAGAAGTAGAATCGGGGATCTGCCAAAAAATCGAAGAGGCGATCCGCTCCGTCGAAGGCATCAAGAAGATTACGTCAGTCGCCCTGGAGGGAGCTGGAAACGTCGTCGTTGAAGTGAGGGCGGATGTTCCCAGCGTCCAGAAAGTGCTCAGCGAAATTCAGTCGGAGATCGACCGGATTCCAAGCTTTCCGGATCTTGCCGAGGAGCCCGAGGTCCAGCAGGTCACATTCCGTTCTCCGGCGATTACGGTCGGCATTGTCGCGCTGGAAGAGTCGTCGCGTGACCAGCTCGATCTCGAGCTCCGCGAAATCACGGAAACTGTGCGAGACAATCTGCTGCTGATCAACGGAATCTCGGCCGCCGAGATCGTTGGAGAACGAGACTATCAGATTGATGTGGAGATCCCGGAAAAAACACTGAGGCAGTACGGCTTGACGTTGACCGAGGTCGCGCAACGACTTCGACAGCGCAATCTGGAACTGCCTGGCGGGAGCATCCGCAGTGAGGGAAACACATTTCTGCTGCGAGGCAAGGCGAAGCGACTTCGGGGGGATGAAATTGCGAAGATTCCGATCCTGACCAGCCCGGAAGGAGTGGTCCTGACAATCGATGATCTGGGGACCGTGGAAGATCAGTTTGTCGATACAACCTCGATCAGCAGGATTAACGGGAAGCCGGGACTCGCCATCACCGTCAATGCAGGCAAGAGAGATGACCTGTTGGCGATGGCTGACTCGGTCCGGGAATACGTCAACGCCACAACACCGCCACCTGGATACGAGTTCGTGATCTGGGGCGACTCTTCGGTCAATGTCCGCGACCGCCTGGATTTGCTGAGAAGGAACGGCCTGCAGGGACTGGTACTGGTCTTCATCGTCCTGGCACTCTTCCTGGAGTTCCGACTGGCATTCTGGGTGTCGATGGGCATTCCGGTTTCGCTGTTGGGGGCTTGTGCCGTTCTGCTGTACCTCGATCAGACATTGAACATGCTGTCGCTGTTTGCATTTCTGATCGCGCTGGGGATCGTGGTCGACGATGCGATCGTGATTGGTGAGAACATCTACGCGCATCGAGAACTGGGAAAACCGTTTGTGACGGCAGCAATTGAGGGAACACTTGAAGTCGTTCCATCGGTCGGCATGTCGATCGCCACGACGGTTGTGGCGTTCATGCCGATGCTGTTTGTGACCGGCACCATGGGCAAATTTTTCGCAGTCATGCCACTGGCTGTGATCGCCATGCTCATCATCTCACTGCTGGAAAGTACGTTCATCCTGCCCTGTCACCTGGCGCACGGACGGAAAGAACCATTTGCCCTGACCGCAGGACTGAACCGATTCACCAGCAGCATGCTGAACCGCTTCGTCGCAGCGGTGTACACGCCGTTGGTCAGTTTCTCGGTGGTGAACCCGGCCGTCACATGCTGCACGGCCATCGCGATTCTGATCGCGACAGCAACGCTGGTCACCAATGGTACCGTGGAACGAATCTTTTTCCCAAAGGTCGATGCACCGGAGATTCTCGCCGATGTGACGTTTCCCGACGGGACTCCATCCGCGGTGACTGATGAAGCCACCAGACAAATTGAAGAAGCCATCGTTGCCATCGGGAACGAGAACAGTTCCGCAGACGGGGCACTCATCAGGTCGATCCATCGAGTCGTCGGGACCGGCAGCAATGAGGGTGGTGGCGGAGGCTTTGGAGGAGGTGGCGGTGAAGGCAGCCACGTGGGGCATGTTCACGTGGAGCTTGCTGACAACACTCAGCGTACGAAGACCAGCGCGGAAATTCTTGAGATGTGGCGGTCCGCTGTCGGAGAGATTGCGGGCGTGGAAGCGCTTCGCTTCAAATCGCAGTCTCATGGTCCGGGCGGGAAAGCCGTGGAGTTCAAACTGCTGGCGGCTCCGGAACGCATGGCGGAACTGGAAGCTGTTGTTGAGGCAACCAAGCGCAAACTTGCCACCTACGAAGGTGTCAAGGATGTCGACGACGATTCACGCCCAGGCAAGTGGGAACTGCAGCTGAAGTCGCGGGCCAATGGTGTGGCGATGGGAATCCCGCTGGAACATGTCGCTCGTACGGTACGCGCGTCGTACTACGGAGAAGAAGTGATGAGGCTGCAGCGGGGTCGCCACGAGGTCAAACTGATGGTGCGTTATCCGGAGGAAGACCGGAAGTCGCTGGCGGCACTGGATCAAATCCGGATCGACGCAGGAGATGGTGTGCAGCGTCCGATCACGGAACTGGCCGAAGTCGATGTCATTCGCGGCTATTCCGAAATCAACCGCATCAATCAGCGGAGGTCAATCACCGTCAATGCGGACGTGGAGGAAGGCAAGGCGAACGCGGAGAATATTATCCAGGAACTGAAGACGACATTTCTGGACAAACAACTGGCAGATAACCCGTGGCTGTCTGTCCGCTGGGAGGGTCAGCAGGAACAGCGAAGCGAATCCATCGGCAGTTTGGCGATCGGGATGGGCATTGCCCTGGTTGTGATGTACGTCCTGCTGACCATTCAGTTCACGTCCTATCTGCAACCGGCGATTGTGATGGGAGTCATTCCGTTTGGCTTCGTGGGAGCGATTTGGGGACACGCCATTATGGATATTCCACTCACTCTCTTCAGCATGCTGGGATTGGTGGCCCTCACCGGTGTCGTTGTGAATGACTCAATCGTGCTGGTGGACTTTATCAACTCCCGAATTCGCGCCGGCATCCCCATGCGGGAAGCCATTCTGGACTCCGGGACGCGACGGTTTCGCCCGGTGCTGCTTACCTCAATGACGACAATCGCCGGACTGTTGCCCATTCTTACGGAACGGTCATTCCAGGCTCAGATGGTCATCCCCATGGCCGTCAGCCTGTGCTTCGGCCTGTCCCTGGCGACACTGCTGGTTCTCGTTTTGGTGCCAACATTCTATTCGATCTATGGATCAATTGTCGGCGATCACATGGGACGGGATCTGGGTCTCGAACCGGAACGAAACACGAGTGATTTGATCGAACAGCCTGACGCTCAAAGTCCAAACTTCCAACCGACCGGCTGAGGACCATCCCTGTTCGAGCCGTGCAATCATCCGGCCAGACCTGATAGACATCAGATCGAGCTCCATCTGGCGGGACTTCTGTTCCGAAAACCAGATGTCGTGGCCTTCCGGTCAAACGTGGCAGTTGGACGGTTGCAGGCTGGTCCGTAGCCTCGCGCCTGTCAACGGCTCGGCTGAAGCCTCGCCCTCCGAGGTCAGGACAGAAAGGTTCCTGGCAGATTTTTCACGCACGGTTTCAATCGAGCCGGGGATTGGGCGCTGCAGAAGGTGCAGGAATGAGCTGCGGCCCGGCCTGCCGTCCGGGAGGGCGACGCTCCTGCGGAGCCGATCCTGGAGCCAGCGTCGCGTGCGCCAACTTTCACGGTTTTCTACAGGGTAATTCCTGCCCACTTTTCCAAAACGCTGAGAGACTATTCTACTTTCCACAATGTCCATATTGGAAAAGTCTGTCTGAGAGAACGTGGCCGCAGGCCGACCGGTGAGCGGCTGTGTTCATTTTCAAGTCATTCTTAAGCGGATTTTGGGTTCCAGTGTGTGTTTGTTTTGACCATGGTGTTGAGGATGACCAGCAGTTTCCGCATACAGGCGACGAGCACAACTTTTTGGAGTTTGCCTCGAGCTTCGAGCCGATCTGCGAAGGCACGAATTAACGGGTTGTGGCGACGAGCTGAGAGAGCCGCCATGTACAACACACTTCGCACAGCACGACGTCCACCGAAGATGGTCCTGCGACCTCGGAACTGACCGCTGTCCCGGTTGAATGGTGCCACTCCAATTAATGCCGAAATCTTCTGACGATTGAGTTGTCCCAATTCGGGAACTTCAGCGATCAGAGTTGTTGCAGTGACTTCTCCAACTCCAGGCGCGCTTTGGATCAATTCCGCCCTGGCTTTCCACTGGTCGTCCGACTTCACAAGTCTGGCAATCTCCGCTTCGATTCTTCGGATTTCTTTGGAGAGCTGATCCACGATCTTCTGCACGCTCTTGAGAACGACCTTCGAGGTGACGGAGTGCATTCGGTTTTTCTCCGCGGTCTTCGACACCGTCAGTTGCCGTCGCCGGCTGACCAACTGACCAATTTCGTCCTGTTTTTTGTGGGTTTGTGCGAGAGCCCGTGGTCGAACGTGTTGTCCGAAACGTGCGATCACGCGTGCATCAATCTTGTCTGTTTTCGCGAGGATTCCCAGAGCTTTGGCGAAGTCTCTGACCTGACGCGGGTTGACGACTGACACGAGGTAACCCGCACTGACCAGAGCCAACACAATTCCTTTCTCGTACCCGCCTGTGGCCTCGACGACGATGAGGCACGAGCCAGCTTTGGGCAGTTTCTTTATCAGCTTTTTATGCCCAACGTCTTCGTTGCCAAACTGTTCGGCGAACGACACGGGCCAGTCGGCCACATCCAGTTTCTTTTTGGCGACATCGATTCCAATGACAGATTCGAACTCCATTTTCGAGGTATCCCTTCCTTGCAGATACGAGCTCGACCACGCGTTCGTGGGTCGGCTCAGGCGGCTGTTCGGGCTTGTCTCAAAAGACCGACGACGATCCTGCTCACCGTCGGACTCGGCTTCGCCGGACCAAAGGGGTATCGATCTGTCGTCGGCCGCCGTATCTGTGACTGCTTCGCTACGCTCAGCTGCCACAGATACGGCATGGGTATTCTCGGGGACCGACTGGCTATCTGACAAGATACAAAGGGTGTTCTTCGCACTGCGGTACTCATCACGTCAGTGGCCGCCCCCGAGCTGCGACAGACCATGGTCTGTGGATCAACCGAGTGACGTTCGTGGAAAGTCCGAACATGCGACGCGAACGACGTCACCAATCGTCAGCCATTGCGCGTCTCCTGTTGCCGTAATGGCCATGCAGTCAGGAAAACAATGCAGTAATTGCGCCTCAGGCAGATCGGGGAACCAAAGATCACCGTTTGTCTGGAGCTGCGTCTGACCAACACCAACGACGGCAATCTGGAGTGACGGTCGGGAAATCACCTCTGCTTCCAGCCATACCAGCGGTTGCGCCTGGTCCCACGTCTGAAACACAGTCTGATCACGAATTTCAGTCACCAGCTTCCCCTTCGACGGGACTCTGTCAACGTTGGCTTCGATGCTGATGACCTCGG
This sequence comes from Planctomycetaceae bacterium, assembly GCA_039831615.1. GTDB lineage: Bacteria > Planctomycetota > Planctomycetia > Planctomycetales > Planctomycetaceae > S139-18. The sequence goes on along the minus strand of JBDOMX010001082.1, from coordinate 2,072 downwards.
CGCTCACGCCAAATTCAAGAAACGTTCGCTGCGTGTGTGCCAGCGTCTTCATCACAGACTCCGCTTCGTAGTCTTCAGTGATTGACGCGGTCAATCCGACGACGCGGACTCCCGCCAGTTCGTTGACACCGCGCGCCAGCTGCAGGGCGTCATGCCCTGGCCGAATTCCAGGGCCAAATCTGTCACTCTGAAGCAAAATAACGACTGACTGCTCCTCCTCAGGACCCGCCATCCGGGCGGCGATCTGCTCCGCATGCACGAAGTGATCAATGGTCAAAATGAGTTCGGTCGTCTGAGGAATTCGGGAAATCAGTGGCAGCTCGCTGAACGCTGGCGGCCGGCTGACAAGGAGAGATCGATGTCCCGGAGCAGCCACGGCGACAGATTCAGCGATCGTGCTGACCGCAACCCCAACGGCTCCGTGCGACAGGCACAGCTCGCAGAATTCGTTCGGGACTCCACAGTGCAGATGCGGTCTCCATCCGGCGTCCTTTGCACGTGCCTGCTCTGTCACTCGCCGGACCATCTCGACCAGCCGTTTTGCATCAAAACACGTTCTCACGATGGACTCTCACAGGCCTCTTTCGAGTACTCACAGGTCGCGCAGAAACTCGTCGACGCGCCGACGCCGCTGTTCAGAACCCCATTCGGGATAGATCACAGATGTGACCCGCAACTGTCGCGCCGCCACTTTCGCCTTTCCCTGCTGCGCCTGAATCATGGCAAGTTGCAGACATGACTCCAGCCACAGGTCGCCTCCTTCTTTGCTTTCGTGGCGAACACGCAACCAGAAGTCGGCCTGCTGAGCAACTCCCTGTTCAGACTGGCGGCCTGCTGACTTCATCAGCAGTGCGGCGATCCTCACCGTCTGCTCTGTCGAAAGGTCGAGTTTCAGCAGTTGGTTCAGCAACAGATTTGTGATGGATTGATTGCCGGTGACACGCTGCGTCATCGTCGCCAGCTCCAGCATTTTCGACAACTCTGCCGATGATGACGACGGTGAGATCCGTTTCTCAATGAGTTCATCAATCGTCGCTGCAATGAGACTGTCACCCGGTCGTATGGATCCGGCCGACGTCAGATAGCGGGCCAGTGCCAGCGCCGCCTGCAGCTGGTCGCCGGTCGAGCCTGACAGGAATTCCCGTTGCTGCTGTTTCAGCAGTTCGGCGTCCGTCGCGGTGCGCGCCGTCGCCACCAGCTGCACACGATGCAGACGATTCCGCGTGACCGGATCCATGTCAGTGATTGCCCCGGCCACTTTTGGCAGCCGCTGGCGCAAAGGATCCCACACTTCCCAGGCTGTCGCCGCATGAGTGCTGAGTGATGCCTCCAGCAACGCCAGCCTGGCCGATTGGTCCGTCAGATCGCCTCTTGTCAGTCCATCTTGATCGCTCACAGACTGCAGTTCGCTGACCAGTTCGGTCCAGTTTTTTGAGGATCTTGACTCCTGAGTCAACCATCGACATCGCTCCAGCTGTTCTCCCAACTGAATCATTCTCTTCAGCCGTTCGGTGACCTGGTTCTCTTCGGCAGCCTCCTGCGACAGCACCTCGGCGGCATACAGCGGGTCGATCTGTTCAGTCAACTGCACGAGCCAGGCCGTGGACTGTTGACATGTTGACTCATGCGGCCAGCGCCGACGATGCTCGACGAGAGCAGCATAGTATTTCTCCCGCAGGGCATCCTGCTCCGGAGCCAGTCGCCATTGCTGACCGATCGAAAACGCGATCAGCAGGGCCGCCGTCGACGCCGGTTTCGATTGTTCGGCATCCTCGAACAACTGGGCCGCACGCTGCAGCAGGGGGATCGCCGACTGCCACTCGTGCTGCGTCACCAAAATCTCTCCCATTCGCAACTGCAGGGCGGCTCGCGACTGATTCGAAGCCCGAGGTGGCAGCAGTCGGAACGCTCTTTGCAGTTCATGCAATGCTTCGTCCAGTCGGCCGGCAGCGCGCAGCACCTCCACCTGCTCAATCAGTGGAGCAACCTCGGCGCCGACTGTCTCAACGAGTCGATATCGCTGAATGACGCGAATGGCCGCGTCTCTCCAGACGGATGGCGGCCACAACAAT
>JBDOMX010000427.1:0-2142 GCA_039831615.1 Planctomycetaceae bacterium | reverse complement strand
GATCCAGAAATCGGCCGCTCCGGCTCGGATAACACGGCACTGGTGCTGGCCGCTGCGATTCGAAAGATGGGTGGATTCGACCTGATCATGCTTGGCCGCGAGGCCGGCGACTGGGGTGAAGGGCGAACCGCAGGGTTGCTGGCTGAGCACCTTGAGCTGCCATTCGTTTCTTTTGTCGATCAGATTTCCGACGACGAAGGAGGTGGTGTCCGCCTGGGGCGTCAGACGGACTTTGGAAGAGAAGATGTGTCGGCGCGGTTGCCGTTGGTTGTGTCGATTACGAACAACGATGCCAATGTCCCGCGCATCCCCAAGACACGTGACATTATGATGGCTCACCGTAAAGACCTCGCGACTTGGTCGTTGCAGGACGTCGGGCTAGACGAAGAAGCGGTGCATCGTGAATCGATTGCAACTCAGGTCGTTGAACTATTTCTGCCGGAGAGAACAAGCAGCTGCGAGTTCGTCTCCGGCGACACGACGCAAGAGCGTGTGGCGGCTTTCGCGGAGAAAGTCGCGGAGCTGTTGAGCAAGGTTTGATTCTCGAATCGGAAGCACAATGTCCAACGTCGTCATAAGTTGCCTCACACCGGGGGCTGCGTTCGATCGAGCCGCCCAGGGATTGCTCGGCGAGGCCGAGCGACTTGCCCGTACGTTTGGCGGGGAACACATCGTGCTCGCAGGCGCGGCTGATGAAGAAGTGTTGCAGTCGTGCGCGAAACATGCGGATCGCGTTGTGGCAGTGCAGGACGAGGAGTACGTCGAATACCAGCCTGAGTCTTGTCTGGCGATTCTGCACTCGGCTTGTGCCCCACTGGAGCCGCGGGCCGTTTTGCTGGGCCCGGATACCTACAGCCAGGAGTTGGCCGCACGGCTCGCCCATCGCCTGCAGGGCTGTTCGATTGGCGACGTACAGGGAGTTGAGGTCAAAGACAATAGCATTCGAGTAACCCGCAGCGTTTACGGAGGCAAGGCAATCGCCGTCGTTCAGGCCAACGCAGTACCGGCGGTTCTTTGGCTGCGTGCTCGGGCCTTTGAGCCTGAACCGGAGAGAGCAGACGCCGGACAAGTCGAGGGCCGCCGTTTTCTGACCGAAGATCCCCCCGGTGCGTTGACTGCGACGAAGATTATCGAGCGGCATCGCGAGGCCAGCTCGGGAGTTCGCCTGGAGGATGCGCAAGTCATTGTTTCCGGAGGACGCGGACTGGGCGGTCCCGAACCGTTTGCAGCCCTCGCCCAATTGGCCAAGTCGATTAATGGCCAAGTTGGAGCATCCCGTGCCGCTTGTGACTCAGGATGGGTGCCACCAGGTTTCCAGGTGGGTCAGACGGGAAAGAAAGTGGCTCCGGAATTCTACCTTGCCATCGCCATCTCTGGTGCCAGCCAGCATTTGATGGGAATCGCCGATGCCAAAGTGGTCGCGGCAATCAACACCGACGCCGACGCTCCAATTTTTGGTCGCTGCGAGTTTGGCATCGTTGAGGACTGGAAAAACGTTGTTGGGCCGTTGACGGAAACGTTGAAGAGTCGATCGTCGTAGCCTGACTCTCCCGAGTCGGGTATGCCCTTGGAATATGTCCGACTCGGAGAGTCAAGTTACGGGAGCCAAGCTACATGGAACCGACGCGTGAAGTCCTTTGGAACATCAGCCACGCTTGGGTGATGTATGCCTTGCTCGTACCAACCATGATCGTTGCCGGGTACGGGCTCTATCTTCGCGTCCGACGCTGGCGGCGCGGCCAGCCGGCAAGCCGATTCGACCGCCCTTGGGAGCGTCTCGGCCGCGTCGTCCGGATGGTGTTGTTGCAACTGCCGATTTGGAAACAACCGTTGTCCGGCGCTTTTCATAGCATGCTGTTCTGGGGTTTTGTGACACTCACGATCGCGACCACGGTTGTGATGGTCCATCACGATTTCCACATCCCCATCATGCAGGGCCGATTCTACCTCTATTTTCAATCGCTCTTTGTCGACATCATGGGAGCCCTAGCCATCATTGGCATCGTGATCGCCGGCGTGCAGCGATGGGGGATAAGACCGCGGCGACTTGTGTTTACCGGCGAGGCGAGTTTAATTCTCGGGCTGGTCTTCGTGATTCTCGTTAGCGGGTTTCTTCTCGAAGGCTGGCGGATTGTGGTGACG
>JBDOMX010001128.1:0-9193 GCA_039831615.1 Planctomycetaceae bacterium | reverse complement strand
GTCTGGCCTCATCGGAGGCAGCGATGACGCCTGCCACAGGAAACCCTCGCCGACACCGATGAGCGACAGTCGCTCTTTCAGAGGACGCAGCAGTGTCTGACCCACCCCCATTGAACAATCCTCCCAATCAGCCGTCCACGCTGTACCCGATCGATCACAGCAGACCGTCGTTAACTCCGGCTCAGGACCAATCTTGTCATACAACGCGGGAACACCGACTCAGCCGCTACGCCGGTCGCATCATGGCACGCCTGCAGGGGGGCCGGCTGCGACTCCTGAAAACGGAAGTACCAAACGCGCTGCACGGTATCACCCAGCGATCAGACGCTCAGCAGGCACACCTGTATCGGATCAAAACGAACGCAGACGGATATCAAACCGGCGCGCTGTTGTACACGTCAGCAGACCAGCGCCTAACGGCGCTGGAACGGTTCCCATTCCAGTTATTTTCTGAAGCTCTCAGAAACTATCTGTTGGCTGACCATTCTGCAATCGTGACTCGCGCGAGCACTCACCCAGGAGGACAATTGGTCGACGGGATTCTCGAGCAAACGAACTGCCGTGCGTATCTGTTATGTCCGATTCTCGTTAAGAACAAACTCCGCGGGCTGCTGGGAATCGCCGCCCGTGACTCGAGTGTCTTCGAGAATAAGGAGGTCTGTCGTCTTCTCAAATTCAACGGGATGTCCCTGTTTTGGAGTATCAGGAATACTCGACGCGAAGCCCGACATCGACGCCGCTTTAGTGAATGGAAACAGATTGCCGACCAGGCCTGTGATCTGGCCTTTACGATTGACGAGTCACGAATTATCAAAAGGGCCATTGCTCCTGGGCGGTCGACATCACTCACTCGACTGGAAGGACGATACTTGACCGAACTCGTTGATCCGCCGTTTCACGCAGAATTAGCAGCAGCCATTGGCAGGTCAATCGAGAAATCGGCGGTCCGAACGGCCAACTTCCGGATGACGACAGGGGAGGAAGCGTCACGATGGTATGCCGCCCGAATCGAACCGGCGGCGCTCGAATCGAAAACCATCACGCTCTATCTCACGGACAATCACGCCGACCAGTCTCGACAGGAAGAAGTTCGCGCACTGCAGACACAACTTCGAAAGACAGAACGGCTGAGGCTCCTTGGAAAGATGAGCACTGAGTTCGCTCATCAGTTGACACAACCGCTGCAGGCAATGCTTACTTACTGCAATATGCTGCAAAAACATGTGCAGAAAGGCACCAATTCGCGGGAGGACAGTTTGCGGCGACTTGGCAACATTGAAGCGTCCATCGAACACAGCAACATGATCATTCATCGCATTCGCGAATTCGTTGGCGAAAGACGACTGACGATCAAGACTGTTTCCCTCAGGGAATTGCTCAATTCGGCCATTCTGCTGGTGTCTCCGTCCGCACAGGATCTGAACGCCGTTCTGGTTGCCCCGGAATCGGGATTGGATGTTGAAGTTGAAGCCGACGCCACTCAAACGGCGCACATCCTTGTCAACCTCATCGTGAACTCGCTGGAAGCCTGTCGTGACTTTGACGTGCCGAATCCCCGCATCGAAATCATGGTGAACACACACGATACCAGCCGGGTCACTGTGAGTGTGAAAGACAATGGCCCCGGGCTCCCGGAAGATCGAATTGAGGATCTGTTTGGGGAATTTCGCAGCGAGAAAGAAGGAGGAGTCGGCATTGGCCTCACGATGAGCCGCGACATTTGCCGAGCTCAGGGCGGCGACCTCGTGGCAGCCAATAATTCTGACGGCCCCGGCTGCACATTTCGCTTCACACTCACACGAACGGACTTCGATAGCGGTGATACCGTGGAAATGGAACCCATACGCATCCCCGCTGAAATCCGTGACTGATCCGGTGTGTCCCGGCCATGACATGGGAACACGGTGCGCCTGCAATGTTGTACGTAAATCATTACATCCAGATTCCTCGAAGTGAATTCGAGATTACGTACGCGCGCAGCAGCGGCCCAGGTGGACAAAACGTCAACAAGGTCAGCACCAAAGCCATCGTGCGATGGGATGTCCGTCAAACCCCTTCCCTGCCGGAGGCCGTTCAGCGGCGATTTCTTGACCGCTACGGTGCGCGGCTGACAAAAGACGGACACCTGATTCTGCAGAGTCAAAAATACAGAGATCAGCCGCGAAATCTGGAAGACTGTCTGGAACGACTGAAAACATTGATTCTTGACGTTGCAACAGCACCCGTCAAACGAAGGCCGACAAAGCGGTCACGAGGTTCGGTGGCACGACGGCTGCAGGATAAAAAGGCGAACTCAGATCGTAAGAAAAACCGGCGCAAGCCGGCTCGTGACGACTGATCTACGCATCTCGATCCATGCTTCGCACCCCCCGCTGCGTCGCCCGACGCCTCCAGGCGAACAGAACGCTCAGACCGATTCGCGCGAACAGGACCTGCGACCGAATCCCGCGCCAGCCGGTGAAGTGTTCGTATTCAATGTGGTCCACCACCGCCGTTTCCCGATCAGTGACGTGCTCGAAAGTATGGCGATGCACCCACGATTTCATCGGCCCGGCCGCTTGAGTGTCCACGAAACCGGTCTCACTGACCTCACTATGGACTGCCCTCCAGTAAACCGGAATTGGTCCCATCCACATCGTGAACTCAGTCACCGAACCATTGGCAATCGGCTCCTGGAGATGACACCGGAGAATCAGACCTGGCGGCACGAGCTGATGAAACGCCTTTGAGTCGTAATGAAACGCAGCGACCTTCGTGATCGGCGCCGAAACAATGAAACGATGTTCAAATGTCATCATCGGTGATCCTCCGCTTTCGCCGGCCGGTAAACTGACGACGACATTGCGCCAGGCATCATACAACCTTGCGGCAGGCGGGAACGTGGTGTCAATTCGTCCACGCCTGAAGAATTGGGCGTTTGAATCACCTGGCGACTTGCCCAACGCCACATATTCTGTCGCTTTCAGCCCCTCGTGGCGCCGGCCAACCGATCACTGATCACCGAAGCGCGTCGGCAGGGGCAGCGATAACGTCGTCAGTCGGTCATGACGCCCCCAAACGCAGGATCAGTTGCCGAATGACCATCGCGTGAGCGTCTCGTCGTCCTTCACAAGGACACCGTCCTTGAGCAAAACCGGGGGAGCCCACGCCTGCCCGGTGGTCATTCGCCATGACGCCACTGTTTCCAGCTGCCCACCGGTTGCCTTCATGATTCGTAACTCGCCGTTATTGATCAGTGCAGCCACATGCCCAGGCACTGACAGGAATGCCACGTTCTCGCCGGTTCTCCCTGGCCCCTGCCACAGAACTTTGCCGCTCGCTGCATCGACACAGAACAGCTTCCCTTTCCCATAGTGAGAAAAACCGAAGAGCAGATTTCCGTTGATCACGGCAGTGCTCATGTCCAGGGCAACTTTGGGCTGCGACCATACCTTCTCGACTGTCCATTCCCCGTTTTCCTGTTGGGGCTCCAGGCTATGCAGCCCACGGTTCTCGCCGCCCAGCAGAATCCGCTCGCCGTGCAGAACGGGCATCGGCATGTTTTGGTTCTTGCCCGCATGCGGAAACTCGAATTCCCAAAGCAGCCGACCAGTTTGAACTTCCACGCCGGCGAGGGCACGGTGATTCCAGTCGACGATCTGGCGCACCCCTTTCAGATCGACCACTAATGGAGACGAATAGGACGCACCATCGCTTCCCTGCGTCCAGATTTCATCGCCACTGGCCACGCTGAGAGCGATCAGTGCACCTTCGTCATCTGTCCCAAAATGCACAACGACAAGCTCTCCATCAACAATGGGAGACATCGCGGCACCCCAATACGGCCGACTCCTGCCGAACCGTGAGTCGTAGTCCCGGCGCCACAACAGATCTCCATTCTTCGCATCCCAGGCAGACAGTTGCCCGGTGATGCTCATCGTGAACAGACGACCGTCGGCGTACACGGGGGACGACTTTGGTCCTTTACCATGTTTTTCTGCGCCGCCCCCCATTTCGAACGGAACAGTGTCGTGCTTTCGCCAGATGATCTCGCCCGTCCGACCATCGAGACACCAGACGACTTCATCGCCGTCCTGACGGGCGTGCTGAAAGATATGACCGTCGGCGACCAACGGCGACCCATAACCCGAGCCAACTTCCACCTGCCAAACCTGCGTGAGTTTCTTCGGCCATTCCGCGGGCGGCTGAAAATACTCCACCCAGCCGTCACGTTGGGGCCCCAGCGTTCCCGGCCAGTGTACATCGGTCCCGCAAACACGACACAACATTGCGTCGGGGCAAAAAAGACTCACAAAAAACAGCAGAAGCACGATATCACGACGCATTGATCTGGTCCCTTCCCGAATTTGAATGTACGGCGGCAATGATGGCACGACAACTGATCAGTCCACGCCGCGGCTTCCCAAAATGATCATCGCGCCCCAAGCAGCCCACGAGCAGTTCTATTGCAGCGTCTCCTGGAGCAGGATGCCGTTTACACATCGAGGTCTTTGACGTCGAGAGCGTGCTTTTCGATGAACTCTCGACGAGGTTCAACCTGATCACCCATCAGAACGCGGAAAATTTCGTCCGCCGCGGCCGCGTCTTTCATCGTTACCTGCAGCAACGTCCGCTTTTCGGGGTCCATACTGGTTTCCCAGAGCTCGTCAGAGTTCATTTCCCCCAGGCCCTTGAAGCGTGTTAGTGTCAGACCCTTTTCCCCGAGTCGTCGCAGAGTCGGCAGCAGGTCACGCAGGCTGGCCAGATCGACGGATTGTTCATCGCGATCAATGCGGAATGCAAAGACCTGTTCGGCATTGCGAACGCCGGCTGCCACAAAATCAGCGACGCGCAATCCGTAGTCCTTCAGCAGAGCAAAGTTCTCGTTGATTGTCTTGACTTCATGCAGATCGACCACCTGACAAATCGGCCCGGTGGCTGCATCACCGTCGGTGGGGTTAACAGGATCCGCATTCGTTGACGCTGCTTTGTCAGCTTCATAGCTCGCTTCGAGCTCCCTCACAAATGAGTCCGATGCGTCACGGTCGAAGAACCACCGTTCCGAGTCTCCGTGTTGAACTCGAAAACGCGGCAGGCGACTTTCCTCTGTCAGGCCCTGGCCCTGCAGGTACCCGATATCGATCCCACGACGGTCGAGCAGCTCCAGTGGGTGTTCCATTTCTCCGATGATCTCAACAACACGCCGCAGGTTGTCAGCTGTGAAGACAGCGCCGTCAGCTTTGACGACTAATGAAGCGCCGTCGACCCCCAGGTCAATCAATTCATTCATCATCTGTTCGTGCGTCTGCACGTAGCGAGTCTTCTTCTTTTGCACAACGCGGTACAGCGGCGGTTGAGCGATATAAACAAAACCGCCTTCCATCAATTCCCTCATGTGCCGAAACAGAAATGTCAGCAGCAGAGTACGAATGTGACTCCCGTCGACATCGGCGTCAGTCATGACAATGATCTTGCCGTAGCGCCGTTTGCTGACATCGAGCCCTTCGCCGCCAGGTGCAGGTGACAGCCCAATGGCTCGAAACAAATTGGAAATCTCGGTACTGTCGAGAATCTTGACGAGCTGTGCCTTTTCAACATTCAGAATCTTGCCTCGAAGCGGCAGAATCGCCTGAATACTCGAGTCCCGCCCGGTGTCGGCGGAACCTCCGGCTGAATCCCCTTCCACCAGATAGACCTCGGTCGATTCCAGATCGCGACTTCGACAGTCTCGGAGCTTTTCGGGCAGGCCGCCGGTCGTAATGGCGCCCTTTCGGCGCACCATCTCACGCGATTTTCGCGCCGCCTCCCGGGCTTCCGCCGCGTTAATGGCTTTGTTGATCAGCTTTTTCGCGTTCCCGGGATTCTCCTCCAGATATTTGGTGAGTCCTTCAGACAGCACTGTCTGCACCACACCGTCCACTTCCGGATTCACCAGTTTGACCTTCGTTTGGGCTTCAAACTTGGGATCCGGTACCCGGACGGAAACGATGGCGGTGAGTCCTTCTCGAAAATCTTCACCGGCGGGACTGACTTCCTTGAACAGATTCGCTTTCTTGCCGTAATTGTTGAGGCTGCGTGTGAGGGCCGTACGGAACCCGCTCAGATGCGTTCCGCCGTCGCTGTTGAAGATATTGTTCGCGAAAGGCCGTACATTCTCGGTGTAACCGTCATTCTGCTGCAGAGCGACTTCAACCTGAATTCCTTCAGATTCTCCAATCACGTGAATGATGTCAGAGATGATCGGTGTCTGGGTGCGGTTCAGAAAACGGACAAATTCGACAAGTCCGTCATCGTACTGGAATGTTTCCGACTGCCCGACTCGATCATCCTGCAACGTGATACGGATGCCGGGCGTAAGAAGCGCGAGTTCCTGCAGGCGTCGTGTGAGTGTATCGAATGAAAAATCGGTGTCCGGAAAGATCTCCGGATCCGGCTGAAACGACAGCTTCGTTCCGGTTCGGTCGGAGTGTCCCAATTGCCGGAGTTCCGACGAGCGGACACCTTTCTCAAAATCCATCATCCAGACGTGGCCGTCCCTCTGCACTTCAGCGGTCAGCCAGGAACTCACGGCGTTGACTGCCGTGATCCCCACACCGTGCAAACCGCCGGTACCGGTCTTGTAGCCACTGTCACGATCGAATTTTCCACCCGCGTGGATTTCAGTCAGCACGACTTCGAGTGCTGAACGGCCATCATCCTTCACATCGCTCACAGGAATTCCACGGCCATCATCAGAGATGGAGATACTCTCGTCGACATTGATCTGCACGAGAATTTCGGACGCATGGCCATTGACCGCCTCGTCGATGCTGTTGTCCACCACTTCGAACACCAGGTGATGCAATCCCCCCGCGGCGGTGTCGCCAATATACATCGCAGGGCGTTTACGAATGCCTTCGACACCTTTGAGGTGCCGAATATCGTCACCCGTGTAATCGTTCGGTGTTGTCGATTCTGACACGTTTGTTCCTCTTAAGATTCTTACAGGTCGTCTGGACCTGTTCATCGTACTCGTACAAATTTCAGCGACTGGATGTTCAGGTCCGTATGTTTCGTCCTGATCGAGATCAGCAGATCGTGTTTCAAATAACTGCTGAGCTCCTCCAGAACGGCCCCATTACGGACTCCGATTTCCAGCACACCGTTTCTCAGGCGTCGAACAGATGATCGTTCACCTATACGTTCGCCCGCCACTTCGGCCCACATTGTATTGAGATCCCGCTGACCGGATTTTTCCGCGATCCCGCGCCGCCGAACAACAAGATCAAGCAAGCGGCCCAGACTCGTCGGCCGGTCGTAGGAAGATCCTCTCACTGATTACCTCCCGACCAATGTCGTCCTGTCACTGGAGAGACCTAAAATCCAAAGTCGGGCTGGTCGAGGCGACACTCACACAGGCGCAGCTGCAGTTCGCCCCGTCGGCTCGCTGGTTGAAATTAACGATCCTGAGCCAACGGCATGATCACGTAGGTGTAGCAATCTTCCACCTTGAAGACGGCCGCCATGTCGGCATTTGTCAACAACAGCTCGACAAGCGATTCCGGCGGCAGGACTTTCAGAAAGTCCGAAACGTATCTCGGATCAAACGTGATACGAATGTCTTCGCTGTTGAATTCAATCGGCAGTTCGACATGGGACTCGCCGACATCCTGAGCACGACTGTTGAGCTTTAAAGTGTTTTCACTGAACACAAAGTCGACTCCCCGACTGTCGTCGTCGGTGACAATTTGTGCCTGACGGACAGCCGAGTGAAATGGCCCGACGGACATGGGCACCGTGATGGCTGATTCTTTCGGGATCACATCCCGATATCGCGGGAAACGGCCTTCCACCAGCCGGCTGTAGACGGAACACCGGCCGGACCGCATGAGGACATCATTGTCCCGAACTGCCACATCGACGTATTCGGCATTCTCATCGATCGACCGTTCCAGCAGGGACATCGCGCGAGTTGGAACGACGGTCGTGCGCTCGGGGACAACCGGGTTCCCTTCTTTCTGACAGGCGGCAGATGCCACGGCCAGCCGGCGACTGTCAGTGGCCGCCAGAGTGACTCGGTCGTCTTCAAACTCCACCAGGATGCCTCCCAGGGCGTATCTCGTGCTTTCCACGTCGGTCGCGAACGACGTCCGACGAATCATTTGTCGGAAGACAGCTGCGGGAATACGGAAGTAATCGGATTCGTTAAATTCCGGAACAGGCGGAAACTCGCGTGCATCCACTGAACTCAGCTTGAACTCTGACGACGATGCCTTGAGAGTCAGTGCCTGTTCTTCGACGTTGATTTCAAACTGCTCATCACTCAACTCGCGAAGGATGGATGAGACCTTCTGCGTCGGCAGCAGAGCTTCGCCGGTGGAACTCGTCGTGACGCCATCAACGTTGTACCGGATGGCGACTTCCTGATCTGTTCCAACCAGCTCAACTCCGCTGGAAGTCAATTGCATATAGACGTTGCGAAGCACGTCTTTGGGAGTGCGACTGGGGACAGCGGCGGCGGCAGACTGGAAGGCTTGAGTAAACAGATTCCGATCACAGGTGAGTTGCATTTTTTACCCGGAATTCTCGACGGACAAGGACCAATCAACGGCATTCAAACGGAGCGGGAATGATAGCAGAATCATCGCTCAGATGTATGGCTGCAGGCGACTCGTTCGGGGCGATTACGACAATTCGGATTCGCTGTAAGTCGTGTGACAACAATGCTTTACGCACGCACACTGAAACGGGGAGGTGAGTGACGCGGTGATCGGCGGATTCCCGGCAGTGGTTTCCGCAGAAGCCGGAAATTGTCGCCGGAGGTTTGTGACGAGACCGACAGCTTGACAGAGTCTTTCGTTTGCCCCGAGTGAAAAAAGGGGGTTGGCGTCACGGACGGGCTGTTCACTGGCCGGTGAGAAGGTTGAGCCCGATCAGCAGGCCGGAACTTTCGTGCCGCCGAAAGTTGCTCGTCGGCGGTGACCGTCAGGAAATGACCATCACATCTCTATCAGATCGAACCGAGACGTTCAGGATCCGCAATCGTGATGTCACCGTCGAACATCGCTGTGTTGTCCGCAAAAACGGGGAGCAGAGTGAGATTATCCCGGGGCTGTGAGTATCTCGGGTTCGCATTTACGGGCAAGCGTGTGACGATCTCGATCGCACCGAAGAAACTGAAAGCCTTCAAACGACGCGTCAAAGAACTGAGCGGTCGCAGCCGCGGGGTTTCGAT
>JBDOMX010000833.1:0-9209 GCA_039831615.1 Planctomycetaceae bacterium | reverse complement strand
GTAATCGAAACGTGCCGGCAGCAAAAACGGTCCGTACTACAGTTCGTTCGCCAGGCAATTCAACATCGTAAAACCGAATCGCTCCTCCTCGGGCCGTGAACGCTTACACTGCAGCCGGTCCCCACAAATGTCGTGGAATCGGTGCAGTTTCGTGCATACGCCAACATCGACGGGTCAAGTGAACCGGAGACAAACACGGGGGTCGGCATGAACATCCTTGACTACCGCATGAAGCGTCATCTGCTGTTCGACGGTCTGAAAGCCGGTGGCCTGGAACGAGAACCCGAAGGTGAGCCGCAATTTCGTGTCGCGATTGGAGGTTCAAAACCAGTCGCACCGGATTGGGGATATGAGGGCAAGACGGTGCTGTTTCAGCAGTGCGCCAACTGCCACATGTCACCTCGTCTGGAACGGCTCGGCGTCGCCAGTATCCCATCCATGGTGCATTCCGGAGGATTTGATGCGGGAGCGCAAATGGGCGTTTCCCGCCCGCTCAACCCGGATCAAATCGGGCAGCGCGGACGACGTGTCGCACGATTCAAGTCTCGACATGAGAGCTATCGGCGACTTCTTGACTACGTCGAACAATGAGGGTCAGTGGCGACGGCTGAAGGGCGAACTGCACAACGTCAATCCATCACGACTAAAGCATCCGAGAGTTCGTTGACGTCGTTTTCAGCTCGGGGCAGCGAAGGGGCGAGCTGCCCACCAAGAGAGTTGGTCGTATCACACAGTGCATCGATCGGCGTTCCCTTGCGAAGGCGCGCCGTAAACTCGCGACAGATGTCGTCGATCTGCTTCTGTCCGAGCTTGTCGAGGATGTTCTGGTCGGCGATGACCGCCGCCATGCGTTCGAACAGTGAGACATACAGCAACACACCCGCCCCGTCACCGGTGTGATGAACTCGTTTGTCGAAGAAAAGTTCACGAGCCCGGCCGAAAACTTCTTCGCGCATCTGTGTCTGTGACGTGAACAGACGCCGCAACCAGTCGACCCTTCCGCCACAGCACGCCCCCGCCACGAATCCCGCGAGCGCTCCTGCGAGCATCGCAGCGAGTTGCCACATCGGGGCTGGTGAATCCCAGTCTCCAGCGTCTGTTCCTGGCAGCGGAAATACCATCCAGACCGCGATCAGTGCCAGACCGGCAAACCACAGGCCAACGATGTCTTCGGGACGGTCATAACGACCTGAACTGCGCGCCACGACCGGCACGATCTCAGCGCTCGTCCTGGACTCGGCTGCCTGAACGGCCTGCTTCACGCGTTCGTAATCGGCATCAGCGAAAAGTCGGGATCGGAGTTCCATGATTCATTCCTGATTCGCGTTTCTGTCGCCTACCACGATCCGCTCGCGCCACCGCCGCCCGAAAAACCGCCGCCGAAAGATCCGCCCGAAAATCCACCGCCACCACCACTCGATCTGTTTGTAGCCATCTGATACAGGATTGCACCCACCACCCCGAAAACAGCTGCCCACATCAGCCAGGCCCAGCCACTCGATCCGCGACGGATGAGTGACCAAATGGTGAAAACGAGGAGTCCACAGACGATGACTCCAACAATGTAGTGCGAAGCCGGTCGCGGTCGGCGGGGCAGCTGCAGCTCACGGGCCATCTTGTCGAGTCCTTCGACGCCCGCCGCAATCCCTCCCGGGAAGTCTCCCGCTTTAAATCGGGGAATGATCAGTCCGTCCATGATCTGTTGCGCGACGACATCCTTGTCACGTTTCCATCCGGCTCCGAGTTCGATCCGCGCTTTGCGATCCTGCTTCGAAACCAGCAGCAGCATTCCGTAGTTCCATAGCGTGTCGCCTGCTTTTTCCGGACCGATGCCCCATTGATCGAACAGGAGGCGGGCGAATGTCTCGATTCGGAGACCGGCACCGCCGTGCTTTTCCATCGATTCGATCGTCACGACGACAATGGGAGCCGCTTTATCAGTCAGCAGTTGATCAGCGAGTTGCCTGATGCTCTGCTCTTCGTCATCGCTGATCATGTTCGCCGAATCGAGCACGAACTCGCGATCACCGGGGCGTTTGAGATCAAACTGCTCAGCAATTTGTGCGTGCGCGGTCTGCGGCAGCAGCAGCGGTGACATGATGAGCAACAGGCACCCCAGTCTGCCGACGAAACGATGCATCCGCACGGTGCTCGCCAGGGGTAAGCACGCTGGGGTTCGGTCCGTCAGGGCACCGCCAACCGCATCCCGTGCTGAGAGTTGTATCATCGCACTTTCTCTGTCGCTGCAATCACCGGCGGATTTGGTCGTTGAACTCTTCCTCAGGACATTAGAACAGCACGGCGTACTGATGACTACTGGTGCCATTTCACGGTCGGTCCTGTCAAAAGTGTCTTTTGCAGAGGATCTGAGGGCTGACGGCCTGTTGAATAGTGGGTCAGGCCGGTTGTCGCGTCTCACAGATCGCCGTCGTGTCCTCGAAGCTCCGCATGATCATTCGAACACCAGCGAGTACACGTCCGCCTCACGCATGACCATCCTCAGTACAACCGGACGACCGATCAGAGTTTCAAGGTTGGTGTTTCCTTTCCAGCTGACGCGCCGATCGAGTGAATCGCCATAGATGATATCACAGTCGTCCAGCGTGAAACCGGGAGTCGGTGTGCCGTCGGGGGAGAGGATCTCAACCTGGATCAAACCAGCAGCGCTGGTCGCTGCATTGAGCGAGAGTTCCTTCCCCGAAAACGTGAGCGGCCTGGTCGTAAACTCTCCCTTTTGGAGTTTGGCGTGCATTGAGCCGAAGCCATCGATTCGTAACGAGAAACGCCGCAGACGCGACTGCCGACCGGTAAAGTAGGATTCGGTGGCGAACAGCGAAAGCTCGCGCGGAGCATCGTCCTTCGTCGACTCCGTCTCAATCACATGCCACGCGATGTAATTGTCTCCATACGACCAGTTGTTTTTGGTACGCAGCCCGGGCGACAGGAACACATCGTTACTTTGACGAAAGTTGCGGCCATCGCGACTGCTGATGTAGATCGAGTCCGTCACGGCCGTGCCGTAGCGGGGAGAAACCGATATCCGCTTCTCGCGCAGCGTCCACTCGGGCAGCAATGGAGTCGAAGCGGTGAGTCCGTGATCGACGTACCGAGCGGGAAACCCGATGTAGAGATGAGAGGCCCGTTCATAGGGTTTGATCTGGTTCACATAGAACTGCGCCAGCGGCTGCGGCCCTTCGCCGTCGGGAAATGCGATCGTCCCCTCATCGGTCCAGTTCAGAAAATCGTCCGATACGGCGCGGTTAATCAATCGCGTACCCGCGTACCCGCCTTCGGAAAAAATGCGATAGTACAGGATATACTTTTGTTCGGTGACCGACCAAAAGGAAATGTTCTGCGTGTCAAAGGCTCCCTCGTCGAACACCGGCCCCGCGGCCATGGGCGTCCAGTGAATGCCATCGGGAGACTGATAGACCCAGATGCCCTTCTGGTTGTCGAACCCGGCTCCGACTGCCTTGTACCGTGCCTCGGGTGTCGCGGCCGGATTGCGATCGATGAACGGTGAGAAATCATGACAACGACCGCCGTCACCGAGCCTGTCCAGAACGATGTTATTGTCTTTTGAGCCGTCGAACTCGCAGAGGCCGAGGCTGGGACGATCCCAATTGATGCCATCCCTGCTCTCGAAATAGCCGATGGTCAGTGGCCCCCCGGGCTCGATCCCGGTGGGGATTTGCCAGGCGTGATAGTACATCCGGTACACGCCTTCCTGACGATCGTGCAGGACCGTGAAGTATCCGCATCCGTTACCCTCCCAGGGCTTGTCGCATGTCACGGCGATCTCCTCGCGCGCCGGCTGATGGACCAGCAACTGGACATCCTTCTTTTCGTGCACCAGATAGTCGTCAAGGAACAGTTCGCGACGCTTGCCGAGATCAATGACCTGATTCGGCTGTGCGAATAGGAATTCACTTCCAAAGCCAAACAAGAGGCACATTAGCGCCATCAAACTGGCCAGCATGTTCACGGTCATGAGTCACCTTCGCCTGTGGATAAGATTGCCGTAGCCCATATTGTTCACCGGGAGCGTCGAGCGGGGACCGGCAGATTATCACGCGTTGCGATGCTTCCGCCAGTTGCCTCGCAAAGGCAATGTTCCTGTCCCCGTTTGGTGGCGGTCATTCTACCAAAAACCACGTCATTCGGGACATCGCGCGAAGGCCCTTTCTGACACCCGGCGCTGGCGCGTACGGTTTCGCGGCAACAGCTCGCAGCGTGTTGCAGGTTGGCGACGGGTACAGTCGTTGCATGCAGCCCGTCAACGACCACAGTACCGAAGCTCCTGAATAGATCACTTTGGACGCAGTGGAACACCATCGTCCGCGTTCTTCGGCAGCGAATCAGCAACGATCGTCTGTTCCAGTGCGACCGGTCGATCTGCATGAGACGCCGGTTCTTCGGTCTGTGGCGACAGGCCGCGGTCGTGCCGGCTCCACCATGCGTCAGCGTCGTCCATCGACCAGCCACGCGCGGCCGGACTGAGAATCAACAGCTGAGCGAGTTCACGAGCCGTCTGCGGGCGTTTCGCGCGTGACTTCTCGAGACAGGAAAGAATGGCGTGTTCGAGCTGCTCCGAAATCGGACGCCCGACGCGTTCGGATGGTGGAATGGGCGTCTCGTCGACGTGCTGCTGACACAGTTCGACGATTGATTCCGCTGTGAAAACCGGTGCGCCCGTGAGCAGATAGTAGGCAGTCGCGCCAACCGCATAGATGTCGCTGCGCATGTCGATCGACGCGGGCGATTCAATCGCCTCGGGTGACATGTAGAGCGGTGTCCCCGTCAGTGATCCGGCAGCGGTCATCTCCGATTGTTTGTCCTGATCCACCGCGCGGACCAGGCCAAAGTCGAGCACTTTCACAACGTCGGATTCACCCCCACGGCGGTTGACCATGATGTTGGCCGGTTTAATGTCGCGATGGACCAGACCCAGCGCATGCGCTTCGTTCAGTGAACCGCAGACCTGCAGCAGAATGTGGATCACGCGGTCCTCGGCCTGGGGGCCGTAGTTCTGAACAAGTGTCTGCAGTTCGATTCCATCCAGATACTCCATCGCATAGTAGAAGACGCCTTCCGGAGTTCGGCCGTAATCGTAGATCGCAATCGTGTTGGGATGATTGAGCTGGCACGTAACCTGTACTTCTCGCTCAAACCGTGCAATGGACGCGTCATTGACTTTGTCTACGTTGAGCATCTTGATGGCCGTTTCCCGTCGGAGCATCGAATGGTGCCCCTTGTAGACAACACCCATCGCACCCCTGCCGAGTTCGTCTTCGAGCGTGTACTGCCCCAATTGCTTTGCTTCGACCGCGGCTTTCTGCGCATCCCGCTTGGCGCGGGCGACGATTACCGTGAATACAAAAATGGCAATCGAGCTGACAATCAGCAGAACATACAGAATCCAGAACGCGCGCTGCAGAATCACGATCGGGCGAAAGGCCTGAGCCACATCCACTTCGGTCGCCAGACCAATTTGGTATTCGGGCAGCCAGGTCCAGGCACCGACAACAGGGACGCCGCGATAGTCACGATAGCCTTCCACGTCGACGGCTGTTTCACCTGCGATGGCCGACGCTGCCATTTTCGTCAGCGGCAGCTGTGCTCGGCGGACGGAGGGCCGAAAACCTTCGACAATGTTGCCACCCGGGTCGCGAATCAGGACGCTGAGGATCGACTGCGAACCCGGCTGATCCGGCAACAGCCCCAGCAGCATCAAATCCTCGTCGAAACGGCTGTTGGAGACCAGCATGCCTTCCCGATTGAACGCATAAGTTTCGCCTGATTCACCGACACGCCCGTACTGCAGAATCCGGGTAAACTCCTCATCAGGACGAATCAACAGGGCCAGCGCTCCAATCACCTGAAAAGAGTCATCGCGAATCGGTGCACAGACAGATATCACTGGCAGTCCGGTTCTTAGCTGTCCGGACCCTGACTTGATCATGAGCGGACTGGCAAATGGCGGTGAAACGACAGTCTCACCATCCAGCGCGCTCGCCAGGAAACTATGGAACTCCCCCACCTGCTGCTGACCGGTCAGAGCCGCATCTGAGGCAGCCACAATTTGTCCGGAATCGTCGGCCGCAAAGAAGCCCACGTAGCCAGACGCAGTCGATCCGCGGGACAGCTGTTCCTGCAGATCTGTGACAGCCGGTTCGGCAGCGTCGTCGGGGTTGCCAATCACGGCATTGAACAGGGTTCGTACCGACTTCTGATTCGCGATCGATTCCGCACGGTGTTGCTGCGTCGCAAACCAGTTCCGCAGCATTTCGGTTTCCAACGTTCGTACCGTTTGCAGGCCACCGGCAAGATTGGATTTAATCGTGGATTCGATCGAACTGCGGAGCATGAACCCCAGTAGCGATAATAAGGCGACAGCCACAATGGGCCAGGTCCAAAGCTGCTTTCTGAGAAACAATCGGGTGCGTGTGATGCTGGGCGACAGGCTTCGCGCGGTCCATGTCATATGAGGACGCGGATGCGATTCGCCATGGCGGTTACGAAAGTGTCTGAGCGGATTCATCGACCTGATCTGGTGGAGGCTTCAGCGAACCACGTCAACGCGGAGTTTCTTACAACTACCGGGATTGACGCGGTCCCTGCCATTCCGGAATCCTCGCAAAGTCCCGGAATGCCTGATTCTGATGAGATAAACACCTGCTATATGATCTGTGACCGACTTTGCGGGATGAGCTGATCATACCAGCGACCGATTACCCGCTGCATTCCGGATACGGATCAATACGCAGACGCATTCGATGAGACGTGGCGAGTCCGTATTCATGGGGCCGCACGTCGTCAGTTAAGCACTTTTGCGGGTGCATGGTTCAAGCAGGTCGCGACGACTGCCAAAATAGACGGAAACTCCTGTTTCCTGCTGGAGCCCTGTCTTCCCGCGACGCAATGTCCACTGCACGTCGACTTTCATCGCCGACGCCGAAACCATCGTGACTCTTCTAATCGCCGGATCACCGTCCTGCGAGTGAGCGATTGATTTTCACGATGGCCTCCGCAAGTTCTCGGCGGGAAGCTTCAAGATCTCCAGGCCGCAGACGACACACATATTCGAACCACCGTCCCTGAATTGACTCGAAACGCTCTCGGCGGACAGCCTGCCCCTCAGCGATCGCGACACCCAGGTCGGCCGGTGGGTTGACCTGCTCGAGCCGGTGCTTTGCTACCGCAAGTGCGCGGTCGAGCGCCTCGAGGTACCGCACGTCGTCGATGCCGGCACGGTGAGCTTCCCAGGCGAGTGTGGGGATCGGATCGCCGAACTCATCGGGATAGCTCACCTGGTGGTTGATCGCGTCGGGATCGTAAATCCGATTGTCCGGTGCATCTCGGTAGGCCCACGGACTGGAGCCCAGATAGCCGCAGGCCTTGTTATACAAACCGGTGAATGCTCGATACCAAAGTGGATAGACGGTCGCAGTCGTCCAGTACGAGATGGGGCGAAACCCCTTCTCACGAGCGTACATGGCTGCCGCGTTGCCTTTGCCGCCGAATACGTAGATGTTGTAGACGGGACGATCGACGAAATCTCGTGTTGCCAGCTGTGCCTCCTTGCTGTTGATCGCGGTCAGCATGTGAAGTCCCAATCCGGCTCGTCGCTCGGCTTCCTTTCGACACCGCTCAATTTGCGCCGTCGAGCCCGGTTCGTCGACTCCATAGTAATAGAGATCCTTGAAGCCAATCTTCCGGGCGTATTCCACCTGTTGCGGTGCAGAGCCATCGGGCCAATGCATCAGACAAGGGGCTTTGGTCATCCCGGCCTGCCTGGCAAGCGGCAGCGTTGAAAAGCCGCCGTAGAGCGTTGTCGCGTTCAAACCGTGACGAACCTGATCCTGCAGTTCCGCAAGGAATTGCTGTTCCGGGACATGCAACGGTTCGCCCGTTCTGACCGGGTTGTTGAGATAATAAATGCTGTAGTACCCTTCGGCTGGGAGAAGCGTCAAAGGAAGCACTTCCAGTTCGACAGGCAGACGAAATATTGTTTTGTTCTGGTCAGCGGCACGGAACTCAATATTTCCTCGGTAGACACCCGGTGATGATTCCGGCGGCACGTGGACTGTCAGCCAGAACTGGCGGCTGCGGTGAGCCGGAATTCGAGTCATACACTCTCCGCCGCCGAAGCCGCCCTGTTTGCCTTTGGGAGGAAGCTTCGTCCGATCGTCACGAAGCAGCAGATCCGGCACGAGAGTCCGACTGTGGCTGGGTCGAAACAGGGCATGCTTTCGCGCCCGGACATGAACAACGCGCAGATCGATCTCATCGGTAGAAAGAATGTGGCCGTCAGGCCCCGTCAGGTGTTGCAGCGACACCCGGAATTCATCCGCCGCATCGAGCATGCGGACAACGAAGCTGCCATTGATATATTGGTTTGCCGTTCCCCAGAGTTGTACACGCTCGATCAGGCTGTCGCGTTTGGGTTGCCAGTCGTAGAGAAGTTCCTCGTAAGGAACTGCGGAACCCACAACGAAACCCTGGGGGCGCTCAGAAGTCTTCAGAAGAATGTCGTCTCGATACGTGCGCAAAGCTCGTAAGACGGGCTTTGCGACCGGGTCCGGTAATGACTCGGTTGCGCAGTCCAGTCCGGCATCTAAAGTGAACAGTACCGCATCGAACATCCCGCCGGAGACCGTGACATCGACGTGATGTCGGCCTTTGGTGATTGTGGACGTTCCCAGATGATTCCAGACATACTGCGCGCCGCCCGGCCCGCCTCTCCCTTCGCCAGGGGGCTGTTCGTCCACGGTCACTTCAACCTCACCGTATCCGCCGTACTTGCGAACCCAGACATGATAGGTGCCGGGCCGCTCAAACGAATGGACCCATGTCAATGTCGCCGGTCGGCGTTCGCGGTTCCAGGCCGCCACTTCACCCAGCGGTTTCGTTCCGCCGTAATCCTGCGCCAGTGGAAAGAATCCCCATGCCGGCATGAGGGCGGCCCCGGTCGTCCAGACGGTTGTTGCGCCGGGCTGATTCCCGGCAACAGGCGTGGCAACGTCCTGTGCGAAAGTTTCAGAGAGGATGCAACCGGCGAACACGGCTGTGATCATCGCTGGATTGATTGTAGACATGGTATTCCTGAGGCAGGTAAGCAACGAGCGAATAATTAGTGTCCGAACTGTGGGACGGTGATATAGTTCCATTTTGGCATGAGTTGGTCGTGGATGGTACGAAGATTCTGT
>JBDOMX010000966.1:0-2146 GCA_039831615.1 Planctomycetaceae bacterium | reverse complement strand
CTCAAGAACCATCCGCAAAGGCAGTTTGCTGATCTTCGCAAAGTGGTGGATTTCTGGTGGGCTGAAGGCATGGATGTTGACTTGCGGAAAGGCCCGTTTGATGCCACGGAGCATGTCTTCATACCACTCCAGCGACAGCTTTGGATGTAATCCGCCCTGCATGAGAATCTGGTCACCGCCCAGTTCAACGGTCTCGGCGATCTTTCGATGCATTTCCTCTTCGGTGAGCACGTAAACTTCGGAATGTCCGACCGGGCGGTAGAACGCGCAGAAATCGCAGACGGCGGCGCAGACGTTGGAATAGTTGATATTGCGGTCAATGTTGTACGTGCGAAATGGTTCCGGATGCAGCCTGCGCGTGGCGGCATCGGCCGCCTGACCGATCGAAATCAGATCGTGGCTTTCCAGCAAACGTAAACCTTCGCCGGATGTCAGACGTGTACCGGAGACGGATTTCTCAAGAATCTCCGCGATCCCGGAATCTCGGCCTGCACGGTCTGTCGGTTCGGTTGCAGTGTTGATCAAGCGTGTCATCCCCCCTGGTGACGGCTCCGGTCCAAATGTCTGGCGACCGAAGTCTGTTTCATCGAGTTGGCGGCCCGGCCTGCTCGGGAACGACTCCCCAGCGTGCGGCCGTTGCTCGAAACCGTTCGAGTCCTTCGTGTTCAGCGTCTCCCAGTCGGAAGTGCAAGTTGTTCTTCAGATAGTCAACCGCCAATTCCGCCGAGATTCCCAAGGCGGCTGATTCTCTCTCCGCGATATTCTCCAGTGTCGAGACACCAAGATCACGAGCCGCCTCGAGTGCCTGTTCGAGGTCACCAAGATCGGTTCCTTGCCGCGCGGCCCACATCGCAAAGACGAAGGGCAGGTCGGTCGAACGCGTCCATTCCTCTCCCAGGTCCCAAGTCTCCACGAAAGACTCGGCTGGCGGATGCATGGCTCGGTCACCAATCACCAGCACGGCATCGGTCGAGGAATCTTCCGGATTCTGTCCCATCGGCAATGACTCGAGTGTCGGCTCAACCCCGTACCGTTCAGCGAGAAGAATTCGCGACAAAGCGGCGCTTGTACGCGACCCTTCATCCAGCGCAAGGCTGCGAATGTCTCGCGGGTGAACGCGGCTGTACATTTTGACGCTGAGAACCGGGCCGCGAGTCGCCACGCAAGCATCCGAGATGATCTCGTAGCTGGGATCCATGAGACACTCGACCGATGGAATCAACGCGACATCCAGCAGTCCGGCCGCCAGGTCATCGGCTAGGCGGCTGGGGTAATCCAGCATCAATTCAGCTGTCGGCGCAAGGTCACTCAATCCCTCGACGAGAGGTTTTGAATTCAGATAGCTGACCGCTCCGATACGAAGTGGCCGCGGTTGTGAAGTGTTCATGGCGGATTGGCCTTTCACTGGCCTGAGCTGCTGCTCGATCTGATTATAGGCACCGCGTCTCAGGCCGCAAATGCCTCGGAAAACATCGTTGTTGGTAATGTGAACGGCCAGCTATTACGATGCGGCCCGCTGCGGGCGATCACTGCAATTTGTTAACCGTGATTCGTCGGGCTACGTTAACTCAGATTGAGAATCCCCCACGGAAAGAGCGATGTCTTCTGCCCCGTTGAGTGTTGCGTTGATTGGTCTGGGAAACGTCGGGTCCGGCGTGGCGAAGATCCTGGTTGACGAAGCCGAGCGCGTGACGCGTCGAGCGGGACGTCCGATCCTGCTGCGTCGTGCGGTCGTGCGGAATCTTGAGAAGCAACGCGAAGTGCAACTTGCCGAAGGCATCCTGTGCGATGACGTGCAGCAGGTCATCGACGATCCCGAGATCGATGTCGCCATCCAGTTGATCGGTGGGATTCAACCAGCTCGTGAGATCATGTTGGCGTTGCTGGAGTCCGGGAAACACGTTGTCACGGCGAATAAGGCGTTGCTCTGCGAACATAGCGCTGAGTTGTTTGGGCGCGCCCGCGAACTCGGGCGCTCCATTGCCTTTGAAGCGGCTGTCGCCGGCGGAATTCCCATCATCTCGGCCCTGTCACAATCGATGACGGCCAATCAGATTGTCTCGATCGAAGCCATTCTGAACGGGACGAGCAATTACATTCTCACCGAGATGCTGGAGCGAAAGGCATCCTATGAAGACGTGTTGCA
>JBDOMX010000002.1:0-9218 GCA_039831615.1 Planctomycetaceae bacterium | reverse complement strand
CATGGCATTCCCTGCTGAGAAGTGGACATCATTCGAAGCTCGGATTATGGCCCGTCACACGAACTCGCGCAAGTCATCCTCTTCTCCGTAAATTACCCGAAATGCGCGCCCCGTCTGCGTCTCAGGCTCTTGTCCCCTGCAGACAGCAATGTCAGACTGAGGTACGGGAGAACGACCGCCCCGTCTGTGCCCAAAAGCTGAGAGATACGATGCGCCGATATTTAAAAATCACAATCTATTTCACCTGCATGCTTTCGCCGGGCTGGACCGCCGCCGAAAGAACCGTGTCAGTGGCCCCGACTGTCAACAGGGAAGCGGACCTGGGTTCGGCTCGGGAACTGCCCCTGATCACATATTCGCGGCACTACGGTCAACCCTGCTATGCAGACTATGTCCCGACCCAAAATGAAATTGCGGAACAATTCTCCGCTGCTGTTGCTGGTAACGAGTTCGAGCCGGTGCAAATCGGTCTGTTTGTGCCATCCGGCTCCACACCTCTCAAGAAGGTGAAGGTCGATGTGGACATCGACCTTCCTCATCGAATTGGCTACCTGCATTATGAATCCTATGGCGCGCATTGGAGGCCAATTGACGGTGACAAATGGTACACCGACTACCCCGGTGGACGGCGTTCGATGCCACTGTACCTGGTTCCGGGATCGACCGTCGAGACAATCGAACCAGGACACTCGGCTGCTTTCTGGATTACCTTCCAGTGCGCGGCTGACTGCCAGTCCGGAATCCATCGCGGCCATTTCACCATCTCGTCACCAGGGATGGCTCCACAACGTCACGAACTGGAGTTGGTAGTTCACCCGTTTTCGCTCCCACGGGCAAATATCGCTTTTAGTCTTTACTATCGGCCAGATCGAATCCCGCGCTACTGGACACGCGAGTACCAGCAGAAGTACGCAGTCGACATGGCAGAACACGGTTTGAATACGGGTCAAATCACGTCCTTCTATTCCACGTTCGGCTCTGATGAGTTCCTTGCGAACGGTCGAGTCCCAACCCCCGCAACGTCCGGGAGCTGGATCGAACCCTGGTACAGTTTGCTGGACGCCGAAGAATATGCTGACGGTCAGGTCGATCCGGAACGGCTGGTCGGTGCTCAGATTGACATGTTCCGGCAAGCCGGACTCTCACATCCTGACATTCCTTTGTTTTCTGTGCAGGATAACTGGAGGTGTCAGCGAAAATCGGTCATCGCGGACACATTCCGCCGACTGGCAACAGAACAGCACTGGCCTGAGGTGCTGCTGCAAACCCGAGATGAGCCGCCACCATGGTTAAGCGGACCGGGCAGCCTGGATCAGGACGATGTCCGCGCGATGCTGGAGTTCAAAAGATTAATGAACTGCCGCACGTTCTCAGCGTTCAGCGGTCCGTCCGTTCTGACATATGGCAATCTTCACGACGTGTGGATCGTCCTCGCGGGACAAATTACACCGGAGCTTGTTCGTGAGGCAGAGCGACAGGGGGCGGAGTTGTGGTCTTACTCAGAACGACTGCGCATCACCAACCTGAGAGCCAACCGTTACTACTCCGGTCTCTACTCATGGGACTGGATCTGCGCGGCAACACCGCCTACTCGTACAGCCACTATGTCTTTCAGCCAAAAGCCGGCGAAGGTGCGGTCGATCCCGCGTGGCTGCCGGCTCACGGTCGAGCCTCGTTGGGCATGGTCAACGGATTTGCATTACCCGGACCGGAGGGACCGATTCCAGGGCTGGGACTCGAAGGAAGACGCGAGGGAATCGATGATTACCGCTACATCCAGCTGCTGGAAACTCGTCTTTCCGCAGCGGACGCCACATCAACAGTTGCCGCACGCGCAGCGCAATGGCTCAATGAACTCAAACAGACCCTTCGCGCTGAAGCGATTACCGGCGTCTTTGCGTCCGGATACCAGCACTTGTGGGAACTCGACTGGGTCGAACCAAGCGTGCACCTTGCTCCCAACGATTACACCGAAATTCGTGACACGGCGGCAGAATACATCAAACACCTGACAGCAGTGCCAGGTGAACTCAATCCACCGACGGAATCAGAGCAGTATCCGGAAAGTGGCTGGGAAGGAGAAGCATTTGCAGGTCGTCCAATCGCGAGTGTCGTTGCAGCGATCTCACAGGGGACTCGTTCGGAACAGCGCGCGGCCATCACATCCTTACTATACACACCGCCCGGGGAAGAGAACGTTCCTTCGGTCATCAATTCACTCGTTGCCGCACTCGATGAGCCCGAGCTGAAGCTTCCGGCACTCCGGGCGATCACGGCACTCGGGTCACAGGCTTCGGCCGCGACCGGACGAGTCAGCAAACAACTTGGAGCAGAAGATCCCATCGTGAGATGTGCCGCGCTGTTGGCATTACAGTCCATTGGACCGGACGCTGTGGACGCACTTGCCGACGGATTAAGCGATCCGTTTCTTATGAATGCCGGTTTTGCGGCCGAATGTCTGTCTCGCATGGGCCCGAACGCCGCCAGTGCACTGCCCGATCTGGAGTCCGCCGCCAATTCTTCGAACGAAGCTCTGCGAAACAGTATCCTTTCATCGATTCACGACATTCGTCACGCCTCACACTGACAGAACTGCTTTCGCAACCACGCAGAACCTGCACTTGCTTCTTCTGGTTCCCGCGAAAAGCCGAATGATCATTCGCGTTCGGACACAGCCGGACTTCGACGGCGGAATACCTGCGAC
This sequence comes from Planctomycetaceae bacterium, assembly GCA_039831615.1. Taxonomy (GTDB): domain Bacteria; phylum Planctomycetota; class Planctomycetia; order Planctomycetales; family Planctomycetaceae; genus S139-18. The sequence goes on along the minus strand of JBDOMX010000002.1, from coordinate 6,514 downwards.
AACAGATTAAAATGCGACATGGTCGGCGCCTTTCAGTTTGAGCACAGACCGGGCCTCGGACGGTGTGGCGATTTCCAGAGACAATTCTTCCAGGATGCGTCTGATCTTAGCAACCTGAGCCGCATTGCTCTCGGCCAGCACACCTTTGGACAGGTACAGACTGTCCTCGAGTCCCACTCGAACATGGCCACCCATCATCGCACCGCTGGTGACGAAGTGAGTTTGATGGCGTCCGGCGGCAAGGATGGACCAATGGTATGCATCGCCGAACAGTTTGTCGGCAATACGCCGCATGTGCATCAGGTTTTCAGGGTCCGCGCCAATGCCACCGAGGATTCCAAAGAGCGTCTGCACAAAGAACGGCGGTTCGACCAGTCCACGGTCGACATAGTGAGCCAGCGTGTAAAGATGGCCGACATCGTAGCATTCGTATTCGAAACGCGTGCCGCAGCCCTTGCCGAGCCGTTCCAGGATGGTTTCGATGTCAGTGAACGTGTTGCGGAAGATTCGATCGCGCGAACCGCTTAGATAAGGAACTTCCCAATCGTGTTGCCATTCACTGAATTTGTTCAACGCCGGATACAGTCCGAAATTCATTGACCCCATATTGAGGGAACACATTTCGGGCTGTAACGCCAGAGGCCCGGCGATCCGCTGATCAATAGTCATTGTTGCCGCACCGCCGGTCGTGATATTGATGATGGCGTCCGTGGAGTCCTTGATTTGCGGCAGGAACAATCGAAAGACCGCGGGATCTGACGAGGGGCTGCCATCGTCTGGACTGCGGGCATGCAGATGCAGAATCGCCGCGCCCGCCTCGGCGGCCCCAATCGCACTGGTCGCGATCTGCTCCGGAGTAATCGGCAGGTACGGCGACATGGTCGGCGTGTGAATCGACCCCGTGATCGCGCAGGAAATGATAACTTTGGACATAGTGATCGAGGTCCGAACAGGGTTTTGCGTCAGTGAGCCGTACCACGTTGCAATGATTGATGTCAGCCGGTTCGCTTCGTCGACACTGATTCAAGCCCCCGGCGAACATCCTCGGGGACCGGCACTGCATGACCGGACTTCCGGTCCACCCAAACGTGGATCATATGCCCCCATGCCGACGCTTCCGACTGTCCGTTCGCGAAAATGCCGACCCCACAACAGACTGAGCTGCGGCCGATCCGGTCGACTCGAAAACCAGTTTCCACATCGCCGGGGTGCGAGACCGACTGGTGAAATGTAAACAACGTTTCTGCGGCAACCGGAATCACGGGTGTGTCAGGTATCCCTGGGTAGTGTTCTCGAAACACGTCCGTCACAGCCGTGTCCATCCAGGAATTGTAGACGGCATTGTTGATGTGCCCGTACACGTCATTGTCCTTCCACCGCGTTGTCACCGTGGCGAAGATGTGGTAACGATCACGGGACTCGATCAATTGCGGTTTCGGCATCGTGTTGCTGTTTCCCAAATGACGACCACAGTGATCTGATCGCGTGTGAGTGCCTGACAGGCGGAAGCTGGCGCGTCGGCGGCGTTGCCGCGTCGTGCCATTTGTATCCAGCCGCCGTCAGTTTTCAACAACAGCCTGAACGAGAAATCATGAGTCAGCCATTTCACGACATTTCTGTCATCGGGGCAGGGTACATGGGCAACCAGATTGCGCTGCAGTCAGCCGCTGCGGGCAACCAGGTGTGGCTGCACGACATGTCCGGAAAAGCGATTGAGAACAGCGTTGTCCAACTGTCAGCATTCCTTGACCGAATGATCGAAGACGGATGTGCGGCTGCCGACGAGCGACAGGCGATTCTGGATCGTATTCGTCGCACCACAGACCTGTCCGACGCTGTCGCCGACGCCGATCTTGTCATCGAAGCCGTCCGTGAGGATCTGGAGATCAAGCGAGAAGTCTTCCGTCAACTCGACAAACACTGTGCTCCCGACACGATTCTGGCGACCAACAGTTCTTCGATCCGAATTTCACGAATTGAATCCACGACGAACCGTCCTGACAAACTTCTTAACGCACATTTTGTCCAACCAATCTGGAAACACCCATTCGTGGAATTGATGCGCGGCTCATCAACCTCCAACCAGACAATGCTGGAAGTCCAGTCATTCACGCATTCGATTGGCGTGGTTCCCGTGCTGGTGCGCAGGCAAAGCACCGGATTCATTTTTAACCGCATCTGGAGAGCAGTCAAAAAAGAGGCGTTGCAGGTTGTCGACGAGGGAATTGCAACCGTCGAAGATGTGGACCGCACGTGGATGATCCAGATGGAAACACCAATGGGGCCGCTCGGCCTGATGGACGTCATTGGGCTTGACGTCGTGCGCGATATCGAACTGGTCTACTTTGAGGAGTCAGGTGACGCCTCGGATGCGCCCCCACAGGTACTGCTGGAAAAGATCGCCAATGGTCACTGTGGTGTAAAATCCGGCCAGGGCTTTTATACATATCCGAATCCAGCCTGGCAGTCGCCCGATTTTCTCAATCAGGCATCGCCATAACGTATTCCTGCAATTATCCGCAAAACAAACACCGGCCTCATGAATTCCAGCACGGGCGATCCTGCGGCGCACCACACCGGTCGTGTCGACGAAGTGCGAGGGACCCTGCGAACCCGGCCCTACGGTTTCGTGCCCTGAACTGATGGAGCAAACGCAGGATGCCGCCTGTCACCGGCCACGACCAGATACGCCAGCAAGTCCAGAACGTCGGTGCGTGTCAATGTGTTCAGCAGGCCTTTTGGCATCGGCGACGTTTTGGAAACGAGATGCTCTGCGATCTCCTGCTTCGGAATTTCCACAATCATCGATGGCCGCAGCGGATCGGGAATGATGCGCACATTGCGGGCGCGGTAGTCGCCACTCGCAATGACTTGACCATTGAACATGCGTCCATCGGTCGTGACAAGATTGACGGCGCGATAGGGTTCGGCGATGACCGCGGAAGGTTCGAGTATCGACTGCAAAACGACACGGGAACTAAATCGACGCCCAACGGATGTCAGATCAGGACCAACGGCCGAACCGTCTGCACCGCTGCGATGACAGCGATTGCAGAGTGCCGCTCGAAACATCTCTTTCCCGTTCTCAAAGTTGCGGCCGCTGGAGACCTCGCTCAATGAATTGGTCAGGTCGGCGGCCGTCCATTCCTGTACGAATGGTCGCTGCGGGAGCGGTTCGTCGACAACAATGGCTGCGGGATTCAGCAAATCGGCAAGGTCTCGCCGTTCCGATTCGGACAACGTGGTCAGGGCATCGGATCGGATGGAGTCCAGAAACCCCGGCAGTCCTCGACCTCCGGGAACACCTGCTGCATCGTTCAAGGCAGTGAACCAGGCACGGCGCAGTGGCGGCGTCCAGCCGAGCCGCACAGTTCGCAGGATGTACAGGTAGTACAGTCGTTCGTGCTGATCGTTCGTCCCTTCCATGAGTCGCACCACTTTTCCGGTAGCAGACTCAGCATCGAGCGACGTCAGCAGCTGACTCAATCCGTGATTTGCGGATGGAATCCATCCCAGTGGCGTGATGGTTTCGTGAGTTGGCTGCGGGAAGATTGAACTCAACCGCGTGCGGGATTCCGCCCGCACATTCGCTTCGATGTCGTCGGGTTTGTGAAGGCACAATGAGTAAGCCCGCAGGGCCGTGACCAGACTTGTCTCACCGTGACGTGCCGGATCACATTCATTGAGCCGTCGCAGCATGGCTGGAAACATTTCCGTATCACCGGACCGAGCCAGCATCAGGAGCGCTGTGAACGCAGTCAGTGACTCTCTCTCCGTTAATGCGCGGTCACGCCATGAAGCTACGGGCTGGTGCTCGATCGCGACACGGGCTGCGTGTCGAATCGTGGGGTCGAGGTGCCCCAGAAACTTCCAGGCCGTTTCGATCGCGGTCGGATTCGGTTCGTGAAAGGTTTCAAGTTCACGGCGCACGTTGCGGGCTGTTTTCGACCAGTCGGCTCTGGCCCGCTGTTGAGCCGTCAACGCCGGAATACTGATCTGAGACCCGGCATATCGAATCCGATACAGCGATGATTGCGTTTTTCGCCCGCCGGTCACAACATACATCGCCCCGTCCGGGCCGAAGTCAAGGTCCGTCACATTCAGCGGTCGGCCCCTCACGAACAACTCAGGCTGAGCACGATATCCAGCTCCGTGTGCCACCAGATGCACGGCGACAATTCGTCCGTAGGCCCAGTCCAGAATGAATAATGCTCGCTGATAGTGCGGTGGAAAATTGCTGTCGGTGCCAAACTTAACCGCAGTGGGCGATGCTTTTCCAATATCGCACACCGCGACTGAGTTGTCAGTGCGATCCGGAAAGTAGGGCGGCCACTGCCCCGTGACACCGCGCCAACCGTAATCAGACCCACTGGTCAGATGCAGGACTCTTGTCGGCCGATACCAGGGAGCACCCATATCGAATTCCGCGTCGGCGTCGTACGTGAAGGCTTCGCCGTGCTCGGGATGCAGAGCCACACCAAACGGATTTCGCAAACCCGCGCACACCAGCTCCCAGCGTTTGCCATCAGGCGACGCCCGCAGAAGAGCGCCCTCGTGCGATTCCTGTCCGCGTCGGGCCGCCCGAAATGGTGAGGTACGATCGAGCACATTGGTCGTTGGCAAAGTGACCGAGTCACCGTGAATGCTGTATAGCAATCCGGCAGCCCCGACGGCCAGGTCGTTACGACCATGCCCCACGGAACCCGAAAACGACCGCAACAGGGTCTGTTCGTCAAATCGGTCGTCATCGGTTGTACTGCGCAACACATACAGTGCCTTTGAGTTATTGGCGTTCACGAACAACGATCCATCGTGAAACGCGAGGCCACGACATTCTTTCAGTTCGCTGTTGATCGTCTCAACAGATGCGATGCTGTGACCGTCGGACGCTGGTGTCATTCGCAACAGGCCCTGATCTTCACGCGCGATAATGAAGCGCCCCCTGTCGTCGATGGCAAGACTCACCCACGAACCCTGATCGGAAGTCGCGCTGCACACTCGGTTGATCTCGAAACCAGCGGGCGCGGAGAAGTCCGGAAGCACGTTGGCGGCGTCCTCGGCGATCGCATCCTTCCACTGCTCGTAGTCGTCAAACACATTGATCTGCGCCCGCCTCGCACCGATCCCCCAGTATTCGGGAGCGACATTCGCGATTGAAACCACGTTCGGCCACGTCTCAGACGTTGTGATTCGCGTGCTGCCGTCAGGTCCGGTCAGCTCAAGGCTCAGTGCGACGGCGGATGGTCCGGCATGGCCACGACAGTCAAGCGTCAGCGTGTGGTCTCCCGGTTCGAGCCGCATGTCGAGCCGTCGATCAACGAGCGGGGCATAGTGGTCGATGCTGAGGCGCGTGATCCCGTCAACAGCCAGATTAACCGAACAAAAATCCGCTGCGCATTTCAGCCGAACCTCGTGGACTGCATGCTTCACTGAGAACCTGGTCTGCAGCTCGACTCGTTCCTTAGAGATCCGGTCCTCGGCTTTCCAGATCCATGCAGGTGCCGCCGACCGTTCGACGTCGGGACTCGTGTCGGCAGCACAACACACGGTCACTGGAACGCACTGCAGGGCGCAGACAACAACTCGGGAGATTCGCATGATGGCTTACTGACAGTGTCGTGACAGAGATGATTGTCCTGGCAATGTTAACGGAACCGAACAATGAAAAAAGAAAATGCTGCAACGGACCAGCACCGGCTCGACTCGACAATCAACAAATCGTGATCAGTATCTCCCCGTTGGGCAACGATCGGTCTTCTGTTCTCGCACCTGATCTTGTTGAGCAGACACGCAGGGCCGGCTGTGCCGGTCACCTGGTTCCGATTCATCGGCCGGCACTGTGGTCAATCCGACACCCGACACGAATGCATCTTCGGTGCCTTAACAGGACGCAGGTTCGTCTGGCTTCTGGCGTTCAATGTCACCGGCTGATAAAAACAGGTGATGAGACTTCTCGTACCACGACCGCGGGGTTAAAGCGTTAGCTGGAACAGAGGTGTCCTTGTATGGACTGGTTGATTGTCATTCTGATAGCCTCGGCGCTATTCGTCGCCGGGCTGCTGGGCTGTCTTTCTTGTGTCGGCTTTGGCCGCGCTGCCATCGTCTCCGCAATAGTTGCCACGGTCGCTTTTTCTGTTTCGGCTGCGTGCCTGCAGACGCTCCCCTTGCTTGACGAGATACCATTCAGCACGTTCGAGAAGTACAGCCAGGCATCCGATCGATTCGACCGCTTCCTTTTCATCGCCGAAATCGGCCTGTACGTCGGGAAGTTGTCTGCCACAGTGTTCTGCCTTTCCGGGGCGCTGCGTGTGTGGCGTCGACGATCCACATTGGTAACGCGATACAACACATCCTTAGCGCAATCTGTTGGTCCAACAGTGAACCCAAATAAGCACCGAGCGGAAAATTACTGTCGGCGGAATCGAGTGTAACTGTTAGACTTGTGTTTCGGCAATTTCGCACGTTGTTCTTTCCAGGAGGCCACGGATGGCAACTCTTTTGTTTGAAACGGATG
>JBDOMX010000965.1:0-2147 GCA_039831615.1 Planctomycetaceae bacterium | reverse complement strand
CCGCATCGGTGACGCACGGTGTTCCGTGTGTGACGACATTGCCCGGCTGTCTGGCCGTCGTCGATGCTCTGGAAGCTCTCGCCGCACAGCCGGAACCCTACGTGAAGGCACTGCAGGACTGGTCTGTGGAGTAAGTGCCGCGGCAGCTATGCGCGGGTCTCCTCACGACTGCCGTTAGCCGCGAAGGCGGCTGCCGCACGTAGCCGTGGGTGACACCCACGGAACCGGAACGTCTCGAACAGCAGAACCGTGAAACGGTGACAGCAATTCCCATTCGGCGATCGATAGCTTCTGCCGCCGTTTCACGGCTTTGGTTGTCGTTGGCCATATTCTTCCGTGGGTTTCACCCACGGCTAAGTGCTTTTGCGGCTCCGCCGCATGTCATCGACTTGTGTGTAAACGACTGGAGTGATACTCGCAGACACACGACCGGTCATTAGACGCAATGCACTTTATCTTTCCAGCCGAAAACCAAGATCCAGAATGTCCTGCGCCCGTTCCGCGTGGCACGCACCGCCGTCGTCCTGCCGGTTGTCCCCGACGCTGTAGATCAACAACTGTGAATCGCTGAGTTGATAACGCAAAGGCTGATTACTGAACGGATCAATGAGCCGCGATTCCGCACTCTTTGGGCCAGGGCCGAATAACAGTGGCTCGATATCCGTGAGCGTTTCCGGAAACGCCCCGTGCTTCAGTCGATAACGTTCAGCGGCGATGACAGCTGAAATACACTCTTGACGAGCTTCCGCCCTGGCACTGCCAATCATCGCGTACTCAGGAGATGGCCAGGCCAACTTTACCGGTAGCAGATACATCAGACTGATAGTACCCTTTCCACGTTTCCTCAACTCAACGGTTGCTTCCCGTTCCTGATCAATCGCGTCCGTCCACGAACCGGAAAGCCGCTCGATCGATTTACGAAACATCCGCAGGATTTCCATGCGTCCGCTCTGACGTAACGGCACCAGCGGCTGGGCGTTTTGCATCATCATCAGAGAAATTGCTCGCTCACCACAAAGAGCGTTTTCACACCCATGCCTGAAATCAGCGGTTTGGACGGCCTGCTGGAGCGTCGTAAGCTGGATCTCGTTCCAGCCGGAGTGACTCATCAGCTGTTCGACAGTGCGGCAGCCAATTACATGTATAGCGATTCGTGTCAGATGCGAAATCATAGACGGCTCCACCTGCAGCGCATTCGAAGCTGTGAAAAGGGCCAGAATGTCATCCAGCGACTGCTGGGTGTTGCCGTCGTGAGCGTTCACGTGTGCGCTAAGCTGAAGCAGACGAGCGATACCTCTCATTTCATGAGTATGCTTCAATTCGGTCGAAAGACCTTCAGAAAAGTCGACGGGAAAGCGCACTGCACCGCCTGCGTCAACGGCTGTGCGAATGGCTGCGAATTCCTCAGTCAGTTCGCTCAGGAATGTGCGCGTCGCTGCGAGCTCCGGCCAGTCTTCGCCAATCGCTGGAATTGACCTTGGCTTGTCCCCGATAATCGGTATGTCTTTGCCTCGTGCATAAATATCTGCTGCGGTGACCATCTCGACCGCGTGCTGCCAGACGACGGTGGTGTCATCCGTTCCGTCAGGAACTTTGTAGAACTCGTTGAGTTCCTCACCATTTGTCGGCAGGCCGGCGGCACGCAATTCTGCCAGTTGTAAATTCAACTCGCGCTGGCCGGAAAGCCACATGATTGCGACAACCAGGACCGGTGTCAGGATCACGGCCAGAGCCCAGCAGCGTTTCTTTTTATAGAACGGTCGAGTGGAGATGTGATCAGGCATGATTTCATCCAGCGACGTATTCTGACGACCTCTTGCTCCCAAACTGGAGTTTGGGACCGAGAATTCCAAATCCGGCTCCGGCTTTCGTAGTCCCTTACTTCTTCATCAGCTCCAGCACGGTTTCCACCATCGTGGCGATACCGGTTCGCAGGGTGAGTTCATAGTCTGGATAGTAAATCGGCGAATGCAGAGACGGTGGCGTCCGCCCGGCGGCCTTGTATTGTTCCAGACGTCGTTCGCTGACACTGCCAAGGCGATACATCAGAATCGGTACGCCAGCTTTGCCGTACAGACTGAAGTCTTCGGCACCCATGACGGGTTCCACGTGTTCCACGTTTTTCTTTCCCACGGTTCGTTCCAGCA
>JBDOMX010000858.1:0-2155 GCA_039831615.1 Planctomycetaceae bacterium | reverse complement strand
ACATTCTGCGGGATTCCTGAAGAACAACTTACATTGACGGAATCGGAAGACCCGGAACGATTTGGTCGGATGAACGCAATGTATGAAGAATGTCTTGACGTGGCGAAGCGAAACTTCGCGGATTTTCCACGCGCGAAACTCGTCCAGGGCGAAGTTCCTGGAATTCTTGATTCCGTGCCGGTTGACAGCGTGAGTTATCTGTCGATCGACATGAACATCGTCAAGCCCGAAATTGCAGCACTGGAGTACTTTTGGCCGCGTTTGTCAATCGGAGCGCCCGTGCTGTTGGATGACTACGGGTGGGCGGGCCACTCCGAACAACGTGAGGCAATGGATGAGTTTGCACAGAGCCATGGGACAAGTGTTCTTGAACTGCCAACTGGACAAGGACTCATTCTAAGAACGCCGGCGTGATTTCGTCGCTACGCTCCGACCGCATGCCAATCATACTTGCACCGATTTATTGAATTGGGCCGGAATCATTTGGAGGTCCAGGTTGCGGAACCACATTGCACGACTTCAGGAAGTGTGTCTCGGGACTTCGCAGGTGACGCACCAAACCTAGACGAAGGATTGAACAGGACGATCGAATGGTACAGGAACCACATTCAAACAACTGCGAAACAGGCAAGCCATGTCAGTGTCGATCATGCGGGAGCAGCCGCCTGAGTCTCGTGCTGTCGCTCGGCCACACTCCACTGGCCAATGCGCTGCTGACTGAAGATCAGTTGAACGAGCCTGAGGCTACATGGCCGCTTGATCTCGTGCGCTGTGACGATTGTTCCCTGGTGCAGATTACGGAAACCGTTCCGCCGGAGACTCTGTTCAGCGACTATGCCTACTTTTCGTCATTTTCCGACACGATGGTCGAGCATGCGAAGACGATCGCTGAACGCCTGACGACGGATCGATCGCTGAACAGTGAGAGCCTTGTTGTGGAGGTAGCCAGCAACGATGGTTATCTGCTGCAGTGGTACAAGCAGGCGGGCGTACCGGTGTTGGGCGTGGAGCCTGCCGAGAATATTGCCATTGTCGCGAAGAACGAAAAGGGTATTCCAACACTCAACGAATTCTTTGGCATTGATGTTGCCACACAAATGGCGATGAATGGTCAGCAGGCTGACGTTCTCCATGCCAACAATGTTCTCGCTCACGTCGCGGATCTGAACGGCGTCGTGGCCGGCTTCAGGACAATTCTGAAGCCGTCCGGGCGGGTCGTTGTCGAATGCCCGTATCTGAAGGAACTGATCGACAATGTCGAATTCGACACGATCTACCACGAGCACCTGTGTTACTTCTCACTAACGGCTCTGAACCACCTGTTCGGGAATCACGGACTGGACATTGTCGATGTCGAACAGCTGGCGATTCACGGTGGGTCGATTCGTATCCACGCAGCTCATGTGGGCACTGTTCCGCCGTCCGCGTCCGTCAACAGAATGCTGGCTGATGAAGCGGCCTGGGTGAATGATCCCGTGTGCTACGACCGTTTTGCGGGCCGCGTTGGAGAGCTGAAGGATCAGCTTGTTGCCAAATTGCACGAGTTGAAATCGGCTGGTCACAGCATCGCTGTATACGGTGCCTCCGCCAAGGGCAGCACCCTGCTGAACTACTTTGGCATTGACGATTCGATGATTGAGTACGTCGTGGACCGCAGTACCGTCAAGCAGGGACGCTATACGCCGGGAACACATTTCAGGATTCTTGACCCGAACCAACTTGTCAAAGATCAGCCGGATTACTGCCTGTTGTTAACCTGGAACTTTGCTGATGAAATCCTCAGTCAGCAACAACAGTACCGGGAAAACGGCGGACAGTTCATCGTGCCCATTCCTGAAGTCCGAGTTGCATAAAGCAGTTTTCGAAAAGATGCCGTCATGGGGCTCGTGGAACAGCGACTTTGGCAGCTGGCAAGACGTTCGCTGTGGCCACAAGTCATCGTTATACACTATAGAGACATCGTTTGGTGAATTTCCTACCCACGAAATTTGAAGGCGTCTGGAACGTCGAGCAGCAACGGCATGTCGACGTTCGCGGTTTTTTTGCGCGCTCGTGGTGCCGCACGGAGTTTATCGATCACGGGCTGAATCCCGATCTGGTCCAGTGCAACGTATCGTTCAACAGCCGGAAAGGAACCGTCCGCGGAATGCACTTC
>JBDOMX010000544.1:1800-9280 GCA_039831615.1 Planctomycetaceae bacterium | reverse complement strand
AAAGCCCTCTCTGCGTAGACAATTCTCTATGTCTGCGAATCAAGCTCGGTTATTTAGAGTGAATGACTCTGGCCTCGAAAATCGCGTCGTGTCACGACGCGAGCGATGAACGCTTCGGTGGGAATTCCGCCGAAGCGTTTTTTTGTCGCGCAGTTTTCATCACGTCGCGGGGTTCATGAGCGAATCCAGGCCATCGAACTGTCGACCCGACGCAGGGGTCAATACGGTGACGCGCAACGCCGCTCAACGGAGACAACGGCATGCCACGGAATGGTGCAGCTAAAATATCGTTGTCACCGGTTTGCCGCGCGAGACCGGCAGCGGCCGGCCCAGAGAATCGTAGACCATCGTTTCAGGTGGGACGCCGAAGGCATGAAAGATTGTGGCTCCGAAGTCGTCAGGACTCACGGGGGCCTCATCCACGTACGCAGCGTGCTGGTCACTCTTGCCGTACGTCTGCCCGCCCTGAACTCCGCCACCGGCCAGCACCGCTGAGTAACAATTCGGCCAGTGGTCACGGCCCGCGGTCTTATTGATTTTCGGGGTGCGGCCAAACTCTCCCACAACGACGACAAGTGTTTCCCTGAGGAGGCCTCGTACATCGAGGTCTTCGAGCAACGCAGAGAATGCCTGATCGAAGGATGGACAACAATAAGGCGCACGAATCATGTCGAAGCCCGTCCGGTAGCCACCACACACCGGTCCGTCGATGCCGTGGTTGTCCCAGAGATTGAACTGGCAACCGTCTTTCCCATAATAGGTCCAGAAGACGTTCACCATGCGCACGCCGGACTCGATCAGGCGGCGCGACAGCAGAAAGCTCTGTCCGTATTCATTTCGACCGTAGCGTTCGCGGAGTGCGGCCGGCTCTGCGTTCAGGTCGAAGGCTCGTTTTCCCCGATCGGTGGAGACCATCGCCAAAGCCTGCTCGCGATAATGCTGCACGCGGCTCATCCCGGGAGATTCGAGCCGGGGGTCGCTCAACCCATCGATGTGCTCAAGCAGCTCACGTCGCGAATGCTGCCGCAGCCGACTCACGTCAGCGGGCGGAGTCAACGAAGCAATCTCAAACTCTCTGTCCGCCAGCGAATCCACCTTTGGCTCAGCGAGCGCAAAGGGATCGTGGGCCGGTCCCAGAAATCCGGCCGTCTGTCCTTTATAGAAATTGCTGCCGGTTGTGAAGACCCGCGGCAGGATGACCCACGAAGGTAATTCTGTCGGCGCCCCAAGGAGGTAGTTCAACGCGCCCCCAATGGCCGGATGATCTTCCCGCGTCGGTGGAAATGTCTCAGCCGAAGGAGGATTTGCCGTTGCCAGCAGTGTGTAAGCGATCCCGACCTGGTGGCTTGAGTTGTCGTGCCGCATCGAGCGGATAATGGCGAGCTTGTCGGCATGGCGAGCCGTGAGCGGCAGAAGCTCGGTGAAGTGGATTCCCTCGGCGCTGGTTTGCAGCGGTTTAAAGGGGCTCCGGATCCCACTGGGCGCATCCGGTTTGGGGTCCCACATGTCGAGCTGCGACGGCCCACCGCAGAGAAAAATGTAGATGCAATTCCGGGCGGTCGCCGACGCTGCCGAATGACCGGATTTTCCCTGTGCCTGCAGCATCTCAGGGAGAGACAGACCCACGGCGCTCGCCGCGCTGATTCGCAGTAACTCTCTTCGCTTCAGCACACGTCCCGTTGGCCGCCGTGAAGGCATCAGGATCATTGCATCAACCCCTGAGGAGTTTTGAGCATCAGCCTCTCAGGGAGATTGTCTCCGATGGTTCAGCAAGATCAAGGATGAACGAGCGTGCGAAAGTTGCAGGATCTGTCAGTCTTCGAAAGGACTTGCACGCGAACCGGAGTGTCAGAACTCGGAGTTGTAACGTTCTGTCATGGTTCGCCGCAGCTCGTACGTGGCCTCGTCAATCAACCTGAAGCCCTCGATTTTTTTGGTCGTTGCCGTCGCCTGAAACCTTCTATCGGCAGCGTTGATCGATCTTTGCTGGGCGCTGGCACGGCCGGAGACACTGGCGTAGCCAGACCTTCGGTACCCGCCACGGTAACCGTTTCTGCCGTATCCAACATATCCGTTGGACCCCTCATCATTATCTGTACTTGCTCCAATGTTCGCCTTGGCCACTCCAGTCGACAGATTCGCCGATTTTCGGGCACCTGACATCACACGGAGCGTTTCAGACGTCTTCTGGCCGAAATCAAGCAAATCCGGATCAACGTGCAGGATCGGCAACCGGTCGATTCTCTTCGCGTACCGATCGAACCAATAGTTGTCACCACTGCTTGACTTTGACTGCCTCTCAAGATCCTTGATCAGCCCGGAGATCGATTTAAAATAGGTCAGCGATTTGGTGAGGATATCTTCGGCACTCCCCTCAGACTCAGTGTCTTCGCCTTTCAGACTGCTGAATTTCGTCGTGGGAATCTCAAGCGTGCTCAGGATCCGTCGCAATCCTGGTAGTGGCAATTCGCCTTCAGCAATGATGGAGTTTTCACGGATGCTGTACGTCCAGGCGTCGACGCCGGGGATCTCAGCCTGAAGATTGGTGAGTGCTGCCAATACAAATGCTTTACCGACAGCAGCATCAAACGTAATCGTTTGACCGAACTCGATTTCAGCTCGTGCCTGAGCGTTATCGGAGATCGTGATGCCCAGGGTGATCCCCCGCAGTGAGGAGAACAATCCCACCATCGAATCGACGTCTAATTTGGCTTGAGCGACAACCTTAGATTCCGAAAATCGTTGATGAAGCTGATGTGCAGATAACGCATCCTTCGCATCGAGTGCCAGCACGATCTGCGGCCCTGTTGCGACTTCATCGATGGCGGACTGAAGGTAGCTGGAAACTCCGGTGCGGGATGACTTCTGTTCATCAATCCACCTGGACGCCGCCTGCTTGTTGGCCGGGTGCAGGAGCCCTAACGTATTCTCATTGATTTGGACGAAGTAAGCATCACTTGGTACCCATGCGCATTCTTTGCCATTGATTGCATCAACGTAACCACCCTCAGCTTTGGCAATGAGACGCATCGGCAGCGACTCCTTGAGGCCGACGACAGCCGATTCCCAGGATTGCTTGAATCCATTTGGCGGATCAACCTGTGACGCGACAACGACTTTGTCGGCTTCGGGTGGCAGATAGGCTGGCCTGGTCGCAACTTTTTCCGGGCTTGCCCAACCGTTCGTCTTAGCCATTTCAGTGGCCAGAGTCTTCTCCACGTCAATCAAGAGAATGACATTGGCACCTGGCGGCACATCTTTCGCGAGGTTATCGAACTCAGAGGCCGCACAAAGCACCTGCGGCACAAGCAGACCTGCCAGAATACCGACTCTGATCATCGTAAGAGTTCCCATCATTTGATTTGGAGTTAAGACGACATCATTTGATTTGGAGTTAAGACGACATCATTTCCTGGTGTTTGGGCAGAGTCAAGGCGCTGCGTAATAACCGGCAGCGGAATACTCTGATCCCTCCAGCATCTTGCGGCGAATGCCCGCTGCAGCCCTGTGGAGCGGGCATTCGTTACTGTTGAGCCGGCTTCGCCAGTTGTCGAAGTCCAAACACCGACCGGAAATTCTGAATCCATGGTTCCGCCGTCCGGTTGCCCCGAAGAACGCCCCGGACCGGCTGAATCCTGAGCGGGGCAGACTGCGACGTCATCGTCAACAACACCATATCGAATCGCATCGAATGCTTGTTTCTGCACCTGTGCGAATCGACTTTCGAACAACTCCCCGGCAGAGTTCAGTCACCACGATTGCCATCACAGCTCACTCCGGACAGAATCCCGGTCTCGTCAACACCCGCCTTGTCAATACGGCCACACTCCCGTTTGCGACTGGACTCGACCGCGTGACAGAGCGACATCGCTCCAGCGGCACGGCAGGTTGAGCGATACGATCACTGATTAAGGTTCCGGCCGGTGCGAACGACGAGACTCCGAGAGCAATACAGCATGCCATCATGGCTGGAGAGAAATCATATGAGTCGGTTCAGGTGGTTCTGCGTGCTGGCAACAGCATTATGTGGATGTTCGGAGAATTCTGACTCTGAAGCTCCTCGAGAGCGGGCGCCGCGCCCCGTGAGCGTCATCAGAATTCAGGAATCTGATCCGGCACGATCACTGGCCGTCACTGGAATTGTGGGTTCCTGGAAGACTGAAGACATCGGATTTGAAGTCAGTGGACGGGTGAACTACGTCATTGAGCCGGAAACAAATATCAGCGGTCCCGGCAGGGACAAGTCAGATGAACAGCCACTCGCCCGGATCGATCCGGAGAAGTACGAAACTGCCGTTGAGAGTGCGAGTGCACAGATCAATGTGTTTGCCCGACAGAAAACGGCAGCTGAAATCGAACGGGATCAGGTCATACCGGCCGAACGTGACGCGGCCGTCGCCGGACAGGAACTGGCCCAGGCCGAATTCGATCGCGGAAGGGAATTGTTCGACAGGGAAGCGATCGCGAAGTCGGAGTTTGACCAGAACGTCGCCAACCTGAAAAGTGCCCAGGCCAGGGTGGCACAAATCGGCGCCACCCAGGAAGCCAAAGCAGCAGAGATCACGTCACTGGAAGCACAGATCGAACAGGCACGCGCGGCGCTCAGGGATGCCCAGCGAGACCTGAATGACTGCACAATTCATGCTCCGTTTCGCGGTCAGATTGCCCGGGTGCATGTCATCCCCGGTGGGACAGCTCAGCGTGGTGAGCCGGTCGTGACACTGCAAATGATGGACCCTGTGAAAATCGAATTCGAAGTTTCGTCCGAGCGCGCTCGGCAGATGCACTACAAGGACGGATTGGATATCACCCTGAAACGACCCGATGGAACCGAGGTCAGCCAGGAGGCAGTCATCTGGATGACCGACGCAGCTGCCGATGCGTCGACACGTACCTTTACCATCACCCTGCTGATCAGAAACAGGCTTGTTCCCGCTGACGTCCCGGAGGATGTGGATCGGGAAGTCCTTACAAAAACGCGTGACATCTGGGCCTTCATACAAGGGATCCTGGATGGCAGTGATCGCTATTTCGTTGACGAGGACGCAATCCACAAAGACGAACAGGGAGAATTCGTCTGGAGAATCATCGATCCGGGCGATGGTCAGCAGCGATCCCGCGGGCCGCTGCTGACGGTGGAAAAAGTCCGCGTGACCGCTGGCGACGAGAGAACAGGTTTTCTGGGACTCTGGACATTCCGGGATCTGACCGTTGATGATCCTTCAACGTTTGATCCGGACCAGGATCGTGTTTTGGGAAAGCTTGTGCTTCCCGCTGGTGCAACAGAGATGTCCAGCGACACAGTTCTGTTTGAACGCGAGCAATGGTTGTTGCGACCAGGCGATCTTGTGGGAGTCGACCTGAACGAAAACCGTCTGCCACGAGGAGTATACGTGCCGATCGATGCCGTCACGGAGAAGTCGGGTAGAAACTATGTCTTTGCCGTGGAGGAATCGGCAGGGGCGAGCCAGGCACAGCGGGTGGAGGTATCCGTGTCAGACGGACCCAACACGCTCAAACGCATCGAAGCCGTTGGTGATGTACCTCTGAACTCCGGAACACTGCTTGTTCGGAGTGGAGTCCACTATCTGACAGACGGCGAAGCGGTCAATATCGCGTCAGTCTCGGAGGCGAATTGATGAATCTTGCTGCTTTCGGCATTCGCTTTCGGCCGGTCGTCATCACCCTCGTCCTGCTGCTGATGGCCTGGGGAGTGACCTCATTCTTCACAATGCCTCGACGGGAAGATCCTGAGTACACCGTGCGGACGTGTGCCGTGTCGACGTCGTGGCCAGGTGCTCCGGCCACAAAAGTCGAAGAGCTGATCACCAAGCCCATCGAAGAGGCCTGCGACCGCATCGACGCCGTCAAACTTGTGCACTCAACAACGACCAATGGGTTGTCGACGGTCTTTGTTGATGCTGAGGACACAGTCAGTGCCGATTCCATAGATAATGTGTGGGACAAGGTACGCGCCAATGTTACCCGTGTGCAGATGCCGGAAGCGGGGATCACACCCATCGTTAATGACGAATACGGTGACACCTATGTGATTCTCGTCGCGGTCTACCAGACCCCGCTGCCGGAAGAAGAGGAGATTAGTCCTGGCAACGAATACTCCCTGCGGGATCTGGACATCATCTCCGAGCGAATCAAGGACGAACTGCGACTGCTCGATGGTGTCGCCAAGTCCGAACAGTACGGCGTGGTCAACGAAGCCATCTACGCTGAAACGGATGCGGGAACATGGTCACAACTGCAACTCACCAGCGACCAGCTGCAGCAGCTTGTACAGTCACGAAACATCGTGGCGCCGGGCGGAACGATCGATACGGACTCAGGACGATTTTTCGTGAAACCGGGGGGAGAGCTGAACGCTGTTGAGGAACTGAATGACATCGTCGCGGGACGCGCGGGTGAAGATGGTGAAAGCCATGCAGTCCATCTGCAGGATCTGGGAATCAATGTTGTCCGTGACTACGTCGATCCACGCCAGGTCATCTGTCGTTACGGTGATGCAGAATCGTCGCAGCCATGTGTGATTGTGGCGCTGTCCATCAAATCAGGGGCCAACACGGTCAAGGTGTGCGAGGCAGCCAAATCAAGAATTGACGAGATGCGTCATATTGAACGATCGCTCCCTCCCGATATTGGGATCGAATACATCTCGGACCAGTCCGTGAACGTCACGCAGAAGATCGATCAGGTGCTGAGCAATGTGATCGGTGCCATCGTGATCGTGGTGGTGGTCGTCTATCTGGTTGTCGGGTTCCGCTCGGCACTGGTGATGGCGGCGAATATTCCTGTCGTGGTGCTGGCGGCCATTGCTCTGATCACGCTGTTCGATGTGCAGCTGGAGCAGATTTCACTGGCGTCAATCATCATCGCGCTCGGACTGCTGGTCGACAATGCGGTTCAGGTGTGTGATCAGTCGCGTACCAACCAGATTGCCGGCATGTCGCCGGTCGAAGCCAGCGTGAAAGGTTCGACGCAGCTGTCGACGGCGATGCTGATGGGGACAGCCACAACCATCGCAGCCTTTGCGCCGATGCTGATTGGACTTGTCGGCAGCACCAGAGAGTACGTCTACAGCCTGCCGGTCACACTTTCGATCACACTCGGCATCAGCTGGGTGCTGGCGATGACGTTCTGCACGATTCTGGCTGCTGCATTCATCCGTGCCCCGGCCGATCCGACCAAGCCCGCAGCGCCTCTGCCATGGCTGTTTGGGAAGCTGATATCGCTGGCGACGCGGCGCAAGGGTGCTGGTGAGGCGACAGACAGCCAGTCTGATCCCGTCGACAGAATATTTCGACGCGTGGTGCGAACATGCATCGACCACAAGTTTGTCACGATCGGTGTCGCAGGTGTGTTGTTCGTCGTCGCCGTGAAGTTACCGGTCGCCTCCGAGTTCTTCCCGAAAGATATGCGTGACCAGTTTCCGATTGAGATCTTCCTTCCTGAAAACTCAACCATCGAG
>JBDOMX010000544.1:0-1790 GCA_039831615.1 Planctomycetaceae bacterium | reverse complement strand
AATGAGGTCGCACGGCAGGTCGAAACCATTCTTCAGAAACTGAGTCCGCTGGCAGATGCGAACGGGGCTGTCATCGATGAACTTGGGGCGCCGGTTCAACAGGTACGAGCGTTCCGTACGATCGTCGGACGGGGCGGGTCCCGCTGGTATCTGAGCTGGGGCCCCGAACCCGCCAACGCGGCGTACGCCGAAATCCTTGTCCGCACCACCGAGGCGAGGTTCACGCCCCACCTGGTGCGCCGAGTGCGTGAAATTGCCGAGCGCGGAGACGAAACGCTGGGGCTGAAGCCCGTTGTCGGTGCTCGGGTCGTGCCGCAGGAACTGCAACTCGGACCTTCTGAAGACCCGGTTAAAATCCGTGTCGTTGGTTCCGGCTTTGCTGATATGGCAACGATGCGGAAATTCGCAGATCGCACAAAGGATCTGATCCGGGCAACGCCCGGAACATGGGACGTGAATGATTCATGGGGAATCAGCGGCTATCAACTGCACGTCGACGTCGATCAGGACAGCGCCAATCTCGCAGGAGTGACAAACCTCGACATTGCAGGCACCCTCAACGCCTACTACTCCGGTCACCAGCTGACCACTTTTCGCGAAGGCGATCATCTCGTGCCGGTATATCTGCGTCTGGCGCGTGAAGAACGTGCCACGCTGGACAGTCTGCGCTCCGCGTTTGTGGAAGCCAGCAGCGGCCGGAAAGTTCCACTGGATGCGATTGCCTCCATCACGCCTCGCTGGGTCCCCTCAATCATTGAGCGGCGCGACCTCAACCGAGTGATCTCGGTGTCGTCCCAGGTCGAAGCCGGTGTGCTGGGAAACGACGTCGTCAAAGGGATCATGCAGTCGCCGACGATGAACCAGCTGACTTCCGAGATGCCGGCCGGATTCCACATCGAAGTGGGAGGGAACCTTGAAAAGTCCAACGAGAACGCCGTGTACCTGCTGGTGTGCCTGGCGATCTCGATACTGACGATCGTTTTGCTGCTGGTGATTCAGTACAATGGATGGGCCAAGCCGATCATCATCCTGACCACACTTCCGCTGGCTCTGATCGGTGCCTTACCGGGTTTGTACTTCACGAATAACGCCCTCGGCTTTATGCCGCAGCTGGGCATTTTGTCACTGTTTGGGATTGTCCTGAACACGGGGATCATCTTCATCGAGTTCGCGGATCTGCTCATCAGGGACGCGGCCGAGAAATCGGATGGTCGAGGTCCGATCTGCGGGCTCACGCGCGATGAATTCCGAAGTTGCCTCGTCGATGCCTGTAAGCAGCGACTGTTGCCGATCTTTCTCACGACGGCCACGACCATTGGCGGCCTGCTGCCACTGGCACTCAGTGGTGGTCCGCTCTGGGAGGGGATGTCCTGGTGCATGATTTACGGATTAATCGTTGCCACTCTGCTGACTCTACTTGTTGTGCCTGCTTTGTACGCGCTATTTGTTGAAACGTTTCGAGTGCAGCCCGTTGACGTTGCTACACCATGAACAACTCGAGATCTGAACAGCAACGCAGCGGTGCCGCAAATCCTCCGTGGCTGGCAAAGCTGCGGAAGGCCCGTTTCAGACACCTCTTGTTCTCTCTGTCGCTGCTGATATTCCTGTCTCCCGTCGTCGGAATCTTCAGCAGTGAACTGGGCAGGACGATTGCGTCACTGCTCGTCATCTGGCTGCTGGCTGCCGTGCTGGTGGCTGCAGCCCTGGCAGTCAGTGACGACCGCAGGAACTCCATCATCGCTTTGGTTCTGGCAGCTGCGTGTCTGATCCTGACCCTGTTAGGCCACCCG
>JBDOMX010001208.1:0-9293 GCA_039831615.1 Planctomycetaceae bacterium | reverse complement strand
GGAAATGCATCCGGCGTGCCAAAACTGCCTGTTTGCTCACAGTCCAGGCGATCAGTCGCAATTTGTTGACCTGGTCCGAGCTCGTGGCCGGCCCTTCCGGAATGAATTGCTTCAATCTGTATCGGTGGTAACGCCGATGGAAGTGACAGCGATCGGGACGCTTGCGCGTGTCCAGTGAGCGTGATTCTGTGGACAAAAGACCGCGGCGTCCTGGAACAGGATTTTTGGTTGCGTTTCACCTGTGGACTGAAGGTGGAATGCACAGGCGATGGAACCCACTCATGGCGTCACCAGCTCTGCATGCACTCTCGGATCGCTGCCGAATCGACCCGCGCTACGGAGCAGTTTACGATGCGGTTCCACGTTCTGCAGATGACCTGTCAGTCATCCGTGGAATAGAGACTCGGGAAGCTGCCGGTCTGAATCGTCTTGGCATTTACTACTTCGAGCAACTCGCGAACTGGACAGATTCGCAGGCCGCTGCCGTTGCCGATGCGCTGGGAATGTCAGTCTCGACTGTCGTTCGCGATCGCTGGACTGCCCAGGCGCGGTCCCTGGTAACGGGACTGGATCAGGTGCCTCTCGCGTCAACGGCGTCTGATGACACTCCGCTTGATCCGGCACCCGCGTTGCCGGCATCAGGATCCAGAACCATTACGCTCCTGGTGTGTGCTCTGCTGGTCGGCTGTTTCTTTGTTTCATGGCTGAATCGTCGCACCAACCTGCCGATGACAGGAATCCTTGCGGCTGAGATGACATCACTCCGAGTTCCGTCGGATTCTCGTCTGCTGGCAACGCACGTCACGGCTGGTGACGAAGTCTTTACCGGTGAAACTTTGTTGACACTGGAAAAGACTGAGCACGCAGAAAAAATTGTCCGGCAGGCACAGCGAGTTCAGCAGCTTGCCGAAGACCTGCGACAGGCGAAGGCGCAAGCCGCTCTCGATCTGCAATGGCGAAGCCAGCAAATGGATCAGGAAATTTCAGACACGCAACGTCGGGCACTGCTGTTTCAAAGTTTGAGCTCGCCATTGAATCTCACTCCGAAAGAAACCGAGCCGGCCGAGGCATCATCGTCTGCCGTCCAGCTGCAGCCGGTTTCCAGTCCACGCGAAATCACGGGATTCCAGCTTAACCGTGTGAACGCACTGTTATTCATCAGCGGAAGTTCCGGTGCCACGACGCTCAAGTCCATGTCGGCGTTGTCCGTCCCCATGACCACGGCCATGCGGGCGAACGCAGGAACCAGCAGCAATTCTCATGGCGAACTGCTGCAGCTTGAGGCTCAAGACATTGAAACGCGTTTACAACGACTTATCCAGTTGCGCGCTCAATTGCCTGAGCAGGTCAGGATGGCCGCGGGCGTCAACACCCTGAGATCTCAACACAGCGCTGCTCAGAAACGCCTCAAACTGATGGAAAGCCTCAGCCGCGAGACGGCGGTCTTGTGCCCGGCTTACGGGACGGTCGGCCAGGTGCGCTACCAGACCGGCGATCGCATGACACGAGACGAAGTGATGGTGAAGATTCTGCATACTGACCGCCGTTACGTCATAGTCCATGCACCGGCACAACGGATTGATGAGCTGGAGCCGGGCACGCGCCTTGCAGTCGTTTTTCCAGGACATGATGAATGTCAGGGAGTCGTGGCCAACCTGCCTGTGTTTGACAAGACCGCAGCAGCCAGCGGCACAGGCATGGCTTCGGTTCGTGTCGAATCCAGCGGGAGAAGCTGGCCCGATCTTCCCGTCGGAAGCAAGGTCGATGTGCGAACCCGGTAGAAGCTTCGGTCATCGTTCTTCAGCTGAGTTCAGCTGATACAGCGGCAGCAGTCGGTAGTAGACTTCAAGTGTCAATGTTGCCAATGCAGTCGAATACAATCGACCGCCGTAGCGGCCCCACGGTCCATGGGGATCCCAACTCCCGGCGTGCTCTCCATCCGTGACCTGCTCAGCAATCAAGGGGTCACGAACCGCCGCATTCCATTGTTCCCAGGGCTTCCCGCCGTACTGATACATTGCCAGCGTTCCATAATACCAATAGTACAAATTGAGTCTGGACAATCGTGGCCGATGATCCAGGAGGTAGCGGACCGACTCCTGATTCCGTTGTGTGTCGCGAGGAAATCCGAGCATCTGCTGACAAAACAGGGCTTCCGCAGTCATCACCGGCGTGATGTTTTCGTCGCGGCGGTATCCGAACAGACCTCCCGATCGTCCCTGGCGAACGCTCTTGATGAAGCTGAACATTCGATCACGTGTGGGCCCGGGGATACTGACGCCGGCAATCTCGGCACTCTTGAGCGACATGACCTGCCAGCCAAACATACTCACGTCGCCTTCCAGCCGTTTTTCGTAACGCCACCCACCACCAGGATGCTGTTGACGAACGGTGTATCGAACTGCCTTCAGGAGTGCGGATCGCAATCTCACGTCATGCACCCTCCTGAAATTCCATGCCTGTGAGTCGGAAAACGCGTTCACTGCCAGGGACCACGTCCGTCCGTAGACCTCGGCCGGCAGCCCGCTCATTGTCCCTGACAGAACCGCTGCGGCAGAGGCCGTCGATGGCCCGATCGCCAGCAGATCGGGATCGACCACAGGATCCAGTACCATATCTTTTTGCATTCCCAGGGCTTCGGCGATCGCGTACGTGGCCATCGCATGGCAGTACATCCGTGCGTAGCGACGTGCATTGCCAGAGAGACTTCCTTCGTCATTCTGCTGGCGGACGAGCCAGTCCATCGCTCGATCCACCTGGACCGCGTATCGACCGTCCTCATGCGTATAGCCGGCTCCCAGGAATGCGAGTGTGACCAGAGCGGTGATGCCGGTGTCACTATCGCGTCCTGCGAAGTCTCGTTTCACGCCCAATTCGTCCACGGAGACCAGGCCGGCACCATAAGCATCTGCATCCCAGTGTCCATCGGGTAACTGCTGGTCAGCCAGCCATTGAAGACTTCGTTCCACTGTTGCTTCGGAACGCTCTGTCCCGCCGAACTTCCAGACCGCGTCAGGCCTGTATTCATGACTTCGCAGCCGATAGGCGGCCGGCTGACTCTCCTTCCGCTGGACACGATCCGTCGACATTTCGACCATCTCGGCGGCAGAGTGCAGGGCATCACTTTCGGCGGGAGCGTCCAGACCTGCCCGTACGTCTTCGTAGCTGGATGACAATGGCAGCGGTGTGCGCGGTGTTTGCGATGGTGTCCGTGACGGCAGTGCTGTCGTTGCGTCCGACGGATTGGCGCGTTCAGGTCGTTGCAACAGCCGGTCGAACGAACGAGCGGGGATTGTGCGATCGGGACGAATCGTAATCTCCGTGCTGGCTGTCTCCGCAGGTTCGATCCCGGCCAACGGAGCCGACCGGTGTTTGATCGCATCGTCAGTTTCCGGCTGCCGCAATTTCACTGCATCCACGGAATCCGACGTGGGCAGATCGATGGTTGCCTCCTGCATGTTGATGTGCGTGTCGATTTGTTCTGTACGTCCCATCGTGGAATCGCGTTCGACCGACCGATCCTCCGGCTGCAATTCTCCGGTTTCGGTCTGCATTCGCGCGGGCTGCGCCGAGTACACGTCTGCATCGTTGCGTTCATGCAGTGTGTCAATGTCTGCCGCAGGGTCCAAAGCAGCGACTTCTCGAGGACCTTCCGGCCCGCTGTCCACCGGGCTGGCCACAGCCGGTTCTGGACTTTCGGCAAATTCGGTGGCGTCGGGCAGTTCTGTTGTCAGTCCTTCCAGCTGCTCCGGCTGCCGGTTGACTGTCTCTGTCGGTTCCAGGTTTCTGGCCGGTTGTGGCAACCGTTCAAAGTCGATCTGCGGCTGGTTGGGCTGATCCGGTGCGGCTGTGTTGCCCGACTGATCCAGCGCGAACTGGTCCTCACTTTGTACGAGGACTTCAGTCACGACTTCCATTGGCTCATAGGTCAGCGTGGACGCGTGGGCATAGTCGGATTGAAGTGGGTCAAAAACCTCCAGTCCGAGAATGCAGACGCCGTGCACCAGCAGGGAGCCAGCCAGCGACTTGAATGCGATGTGCCGATCGCCCCAGCGTGTGATCAGCATCGTAATCAGATGCGTGACTGATGCGGCCATTGCCAGCATCAGGACCAGCACAACGATATCGTCGCCGGTCAGCGAAGTACCTCGCCAGATTTTTTCAATCACCAGCCGGATCGCCGTCATGGGGAGTCGCCAGGAATCGGCTTATAGGGAAGTGAAATTCCACGAATCTGCGCCTGACGGCACGTATCCATGACATCCATGATCGACTGGTACATCGTTTCCCTGTCGCCTCGGATTAATACCACCTGCTGAGCATAGTTTTCCTGAGCAGCCTTCAGGCGCTGGAGCAGTTCGGGCCGCGTGAGCTGTTGGTTGCCGATCAGGATTTGACCTGTACGGGTGACCGTCACCGTAATGGGATCCGGCGCACTGGACATCGGCGCCACTTGACTTGCAACAACCGGATCGATGTCAAACTGTTGTTCGATTTCGCTGAACTGAGTCCCCACCATAAAAAAAATGATGAGCAGAAACACGATGTCGATCATCGGCGTCAGGTTGAGACTCGGCTCTTCGAGTGAATCGGTGCGTAACGGCATGATGGGGAACGAGTGAATTCGATGTCAGTGCAGCGGTGTCAGTGAATGCCACCCCGAACGCGGCAACCGGCGGCTGGGGAAAGTCGACTCCTTCGAACGTCCTGCATTATACGTGGATTCGCCATGCATTCAGAGGCCGGTATTGCGTACGCCGGTGACGATTTTGCAGATCAGATCAACAGTGCGGGACGTGCGGCGGACATCAAACCCTGGCAGAACCCTATGTTCGGCGTCCATTTGTCCTCCAACAGGTCGAAATTTCAGACTCGACTATTTCAGCCGAGTTCCCCCGTTTTTCCATGCTAGTGTTCCCACGACGAACCCTTTGGTCCCTCGGCGTTCTGCGCAGAACGCCCGGGTATTTCGGAATCAGACCAGGCAGAACATCGATTGGTGAGGTCCAGATGGGCTTTCTGAAGAAATTTCTTAAATCAACCTGGCGTGATGGTGAATCTGTCCAGGGCATCAGCAGCTTCCATGACGTTTCGGAAGATGAGCTGAACGCTCACATGGATGTGGCTCGCTATGGCGACTTCGTTCTCACAGACGCCGTGCGCCCCGCATACTCGCTGGACGTTGTCCCTCAGACAGGCTATCGCCACGAATGGTACGTTGACCAAAACTCCGGAACACGCATTCCGGTCGTTATGGCATCCGTATCGCGTGAACGTCTCTTTGATACGTTTCTGTCACTCCTGGATCCGCTCGGCGAGTCGGTCGATGTGGTCCTGGAGACCAGTCACACGGGAGCCAGTGGCGATCACACAGATCTCTATCGCGAACATATCGATTTGTCGGTACTGCAAAGTACGCTCTACGACTTCGAAGACATGCTGCTGGATGACGGATGCTGTGGAATCGCCGTCCTCAATCCACGCAAGCCGATGGAGGTTCAGCTGGACGAACACAAACTGCTGTTTGTCTATGGCCAGGACAACAGCGAATACGAACGTGCTTTGGACATGAACGGTGTGAAAGCGAATGAAGACCTCCGATTCATCACTGAGGCCGAACACGTGCATTCGTCGAGCGATGAATTCCAGGAACGATTCGAGCAATTGTGCTACCACCTGGGCATCGATGACTGAGTTCGGTCATCGACGACTGCCGCGCAGCTGCAATTGATCCTCACGTGTTTCAGTGGTGACATGGTCGACGGCGTCTTCGACCGCCCCGATCGCTCTGACACGGCAACAGAGTGGCGGTCTTTGTTCTTATGACGGAAGAAACGTGATGATTCAGCCACTCCTGCAGACGACGTGGCGTCAGCTGACCATTGTGGGCCTGCCCGCACTCTTTTTCTTCCTGAATGGCTGCGTGACATCCACCGAATTCTCGCGTCACACCGTTGCTGAGGGCCAGGTCGTTTCCGGCCGACGGTCTTCCAAAGTCGGATTCGATGACCCATTCCGTCGACCGTCGACCGCAAATCGCGACAGCGACGGCCCGAATGCAGCACTGATCTGGAGTACGGTGGCGGCTTCCGGATCGGGTGAACCGCTCCAGACAGTTTCGCTTGGCAGCGGAGGATTCCGCTCGCTGGTCGTCGGCAGCGTCGCAGGCCACGACCCGGTTGCCGTGAGACTGACTGAGGAACTTGCCCGCTACGTCCGCCAGAATTATCGGATCATGGGAGGCGTCAACGTTACCGTCCTGCGGACGCTCAACCCGGATGGAATGCAGGACCGTCGGCAGGAGAATTCCAGCGGAGTCTATCTGAATCACATGTTCCCAAAAGACGGGTCGCTGTCAGCACCTGCTGAATTGAGTCGACTGCCAGCAGAGATTCGGTTTCTGACGGGTTTCGTCTCCGATCAACGACCTCAACGCATCGTGCATGTTCGTACAGTTCGAGGGTCGCGCGGAATGCTGGCAGCCAGTCACGGCGCCATGGATGCCGGGCGTGAAGTCGCGGATTGGCTCGGTTTTACGGTCCGCGAACTACCCAGGGACGTGCGCGACGGGACACTGGAGTCGTGGGCAGCTCGTCGCGGTGATTGCGATGTCATTACGTTTGGCGTCCCGCGTCGAACGGCAGCAGACGAAGTGTGGGCCTTCTATGGAGACGCCGTTCTCAGTCTGCTGCTGGACGGTGATTCAGAAAGTCGGCGCATCGCCCGCGAAGAGCAAAAGCGACGATCGGCAAGGCGACCACGACATTGGGACGCAGCAAACAACGACACGTTCGACAGAATGTTTCAGGAGAACCGCTGACCAGTCATGCTTTGCTGCCGGTGACCCCGACAGCGTATTACGCTGATTAGTGGCCGCGGCGGCGGTTCCAGAGCCGATACCCCATTGCTCCCGCGAGCCAGCACCCGTCACGACTTGTTCGAAAACTGCTCTAATGGCTGTTCACGTGAAGTGAGTGTCCGGACGACGGTCCAGTCTCGTTGTGAATCGGTCCACAGCGATCTTTCGGCGTCGTTCGTCACAGAAGCTGACGAACAGCTGGTCCCTGTCCACGACGAAAATGGCATCCTGGTGATAGCGGAGTCCTGTATCGCAGACCATGTCAAACGACATTTCCACGGCCCACCCCGGTTCAGCGTGTCCGGTTGACGGACTGTATCCGGTGATCCGGTGCATCCACGTGTGGATCTCGTCAAGTTCTCTCCGCAATTTGATGTCGGCCGTTTGGTTTTCGGCGTCCGTCCAGCACTCTCCCGTCGTTGCATACGCCGTGATAATGGCAAACGACTGCGGCCAGACAACATGGTCACCGCTGTGTCGAAACCGAGTTTCAAAGTAAGCCGGATGCATCTTCCACACGTGTGTCCGACGGCGGGGGAGTCAGGCCCACCGGCCTTCCACTAAGTGATATGTGCGCCGCGGGTTTCCACATATACCGCATACAGTGAAGAACTTCCGGTCATGAACAGGCGGTTGCGTTTGCTTCCCCCGAAACACACGTTCGAGCAAATCTCGGGAAGAATGATCTGACCGATTCGCTGGCCGCCGTCCGGTTCGAAAATGTGCACGCCGTCGTAACCGTCGCCGACCCAGCCCGCACTCGCCCAAACGTTGCCGTCTTCGTCAGCCCGAATTCCATCAGCGAATCCGCCCTTCATCGTGCCATTCATGTCGAGCATCATCGAGGCAAACTCACGACCGTTGGACAGCTTTGCGCCGTCCTCGAGAATGTCCCAAACTTTGATGTTGCGTGGAGCGTCACCGTAGTGAGAGGCTCCGGTATCGGCCACATACAGTTTTTTGTAGTCGGGCGAGAAGCACAATCCGTTCGGTTTGAAGATGTCGTCGGCCATCTGGAACAGCTTCCCGGTACTGGCTTCAATACGGTAGATCGCTTCCTTCTGATACGGCTGTGGCGACCCTCATAGCTGATCACACCGCCGTAGCCGGGGTCGGTGAACCAGATGTCACCGTTTGGATGAACAGCACCGTCATTGGGAGCATTCAGCGACTTGCCGTTGAACTTATCCGCCAGCACGACGCGTGTGCCATCGTATTCGTAACGGACGACACTCCGAGTCAAATGTTCGAACGAAATCTGTCGGCCCCGAAAATCAAACGTGTTCCCGTTACTGTTGTTTGACGGATGCCGCATGATCGAAACGTGGCCGTCGTCTTCGATCCAGCGGTACTGCACATTGTTGGGGATGTCGCTCCAGACCAGATAGCGACCGGACCCGTTCCATGCCGGCCCTTCAGCCCACAACATTTTCTTGCTGTGGAACAACCGCAGGATCGGCGAATTGCCCAGCTTGTACCTGGCAAACCGCTCATCGAGGACCACAACGTCTGGTTCAGGATACCGCACAGGAGCAGCGTTCGGACCATAATCTCTGGCCAGCGCCGCCGAGGCAGCGGAGGCAAACGTCGCTGCCAGAAATGAACGGCGGCCGAATTGTTTGTCACTGCGACTGCGACTGCCGAATGATGGCTCTTCGCTTGCGAAGTCAGTCATGCCGTACCTTTCAGGGCGAAGCAGGTTGGAATAGATGTTGCCACAAACTCGATTGAGTAACGCAACACGGTACGCGAGCAAATTAGTGATTGCAATCCCGGTTGCGCAGTTGATTGATGCAGATCAGCGATCACCACCTGAAGCGACGCCGTCTTTTGATAATCCGCTGTTCAGGAATCACCGCAGGCTGGTCACTTCCGCGAACTCTGAAATGATCCGGACAAAACCGAAGGGTGAGTGCCATTTTTTGTTGGCGGTTGCCGGACGTGCTGCTTCCGGATGCAGTTTCAGAGTTGAGGCAGAGCCGCCGGTTCGAATGCTCAGTCGACGTCGTTCCGAATGTAACGCCGGCGTGGTCCGCTTGCGAATCGACCGAATTCCGTCTCAAATACACGTTCGTGATCAGGGTCAACGGCCCGACGTGAGCAACAGCTGACGCAAAGCATCAATGACGATCGTTGCCCGCGCTGCACCGGTATGTGACCAGCAGAGATCAGATTTGAACATTCTCCGCGCGCAATCGGAGCGGGTTGAGAGTGAAGAACAGAATCAGCACACGGGGAGCGTTCCATGCCAGGCATCAAGGGCCCAGCGATTTTTCTTGCCCAGTTTCTGAGAGACGACGAGCCATATAACAATCTCACGAACATCGGCAAATGGGTGTCGGCCCTCGGATACCGGGGCGTTCAGATTCCGACGTGGGATGAGCGCGTCTTCGACCGCGATACTGCGGCAGAATCGAAGACCTACTGCGATGAC
>JBDOMX010000688.1:360-2163 GCA_039831615.1 Planctomycetaceae bacterium | reverse complement strand
AGCGGGAGTTTACCACAACGACAATCAGCCAGCACAGATACCACTCCTCACTCAAAACTCAACGCAGTTTGGGATTGCACCCGTGGCTGCCTGGGTATGATTCTGGCGGCGGCAGTTTTCATCCCACTGGTTCTGCTCTATGCAAAGGACTATCCTTGGCTTGTGTTCGCCTGGCCGTTTTTCGGAATGGCGATGGTCGTTGCTGCAATCAAACTGGGTTTGGTGATCCAGCGTCGGATTTCTGGCTGACAAGCAATGGACAACTGAGCACAGAGAAAGGACAGATTATTCTCCCGGAGAACGACCCAGTGACACCCGACAATGTCGTCGTATATCGCAAAGGACTGAAGCCGGGGCAGGTCCGCGAGGCGCGTTCTGAAAGGCGACTTAAGTCTATGGTACATCGCGGGACTTCTCGGAATGGACAGACGGGGCCCGCTTATCCAATGATTCAGCTAAGAGCCTGGAATCAAGGAACCAAACCGAATGAGAGTCTCGCAACTCCTGATTTTAGTCGTGCTGACCGGCGCATGCCGGGCCGAGGGCATGCCTGGAAAGGGCAGAAATTCTGCGGCGGTCGCTGAGGTGGCGGCAGGACGGTTCACTGTCGCAAATGCTTCCTGGTGGGGTTTTGACCGTGAAGATGCCACGGCCGCTCTGCAGCAGGCGATCAATTCGAAGGCCAGCAAGGTCATTGTTCCGTTCATGGGTAGTCCGTGGATTGTCCGTCCGATCGAGCTGCGCAGTCATTTGGAGCTGGTCTTTGAGCCGGGCGTGGTGGTCTTGGCCAGGAAAGGGGAATTCAGGGAACGCTGGGATTGTTTGTTTTCGGCCATCACGAAGTCAGATATCACGATGCGCGGCAGCGGAACAATCTTCCGGATGCGGAAGCGGGATTACCGCAATCCGCCATATCCGCCAAAAGAAGAATGGAAACATGTCGTGAAGGGTGAAGGCGTCAGACGAATGATGCTTGAAGGTCTGCAGATGGAAAGCAGCGGCGGTGACGGAATCTATTTCGGTTCGGATTCGGTACGAGGCTCAGAAGACATCGTCATCCGTAACTGCGTGTCCTTCGATAACCATCGGCAGGGGATCAGCCTCACCGACATCAAGAACCTGCTGGTGGAGAACTGTGTCTTCAAAGGAACAGAAGGGACCGGTCCGTCAGCAGGCGTTGACTACGAGCCGGACAGAACGCAGGGAAAACTGGTCAACTGCATATTCAGAAACTGTCTGTTCGAGGATAACGCCGGACACGGCATGTTCGTACGTGCCAATGATTTCCGCAGTGACACGAGCGAGCCGATCTCGATCCGCTTTGAGAACTGTACATCGCGTATGAGCCAGCCAGGAACGGGCGGCGATTGCGGCATGTGTGTGCGTGTGCCCGGCGATGAGGGCCCGGAAGGCACGATAGAGTTCATCAACTGCCTGTCCGAGAACGCCGGACAGGCCGGCGCCAGTGTTTACGGCGTATCGGTCGGCAACTTAAAAATCCGTTTCGTCAACTGCAACTGGATAAACTCGCAGGGAACCGCGGTTGTGCTCAATATGCAGAAGCCATCAGACAAGGGAACAGGCAGCATCGAGTTTGTCAACTGCTCGGTGCATGAGGAAAAAACGACGCCGACAGTGCAGGTCATTACCCTCGAGGGCAACGACTATGACGACGATGTAACAGGAACAATCACGGTGCGCAACACGCACGGTGCCCGCCTGGCCTCGGAGCCTCCTGGTGTCAATGTCAATCTGCTCATTGTTAACAGCATCACCGGCGCGACGACAGGCAATGCCAGCCCG
>JBDOMX010000688.1:0-350 GCA_039831615.1 Planctomycetaceae bacterium | reverse complement strand
GCCACCGGGCGGACCATCAAGCCGACGAACGACCTGAGTGCTGGTGATGTATCCGGATATGACGACGAGGCCACCTTTGGCGAGCTTTGGCAGACGCATGATTTTATTGCCGACTTGCCGAAGGCCTGGCGGTTCAGGCTTGACTTCAAAGACCAGGGACGGAAACAGGAGTGGGGCGGCCCGCTCTACGACAAGACACAGTGGCAACCGATCAAGATCGGCGAGTGGTGGGAGCCGCAGGGCCACCACTTCGATGGTATTGCCTGGTACCGCGTCGAGTTTGACGTGCCCGCGGAAGGCGCAGAGCGCGACCTGGCTCTGTCATTCGGCGCTGTCGATGAATCGGCCTG
>JBDOMX010000217.1:0-2164 GCA_039831615.1 Planctomycetaceae bacterium | reverse complement strand
GTGCGGTTGCAACACCAGCGACGGTGTTCTGCTCTGGCCAGAGCCTCGATCTCCTCTTCACCAGGCTGAAATGACATCCCGTCGTCCGCTGCTGAACCCGCGACCAACTGGTATCCCAATGTCCTCAGCTTAACGAAAATGTGGTCGGCCTGCTGGCGGTTCGAATCGCGAAGATCGGCGGCAAGCTGGTTCCAGGGTCTCATGGCCGGAAAGTCAGCCACGGTATCTCCATCGCAGGTCCGCTTCGCGCAGTACTCGTTGTGGATCAACTGGGCGAGTGTGTCCAGGTCCTTTTGGATGACCGATGTGGCCGAGCAGGCGTCCTGCGCAGTGCCGAATGGGAAAAGATGGATGGTCGCTTCAGGCACCAGTTCCAGGAGGGCCGCCACTCGTTCATCCTCGGCCAGGTTTACGAACACCGTATTGTTGGTGGCCGTCAGTAACGGAATCAGGTCCATACAACTTGTCAGCGCCAATTGGGAGTCTTCCTGGCAGATTGCGATACTCACCATCTCCATCGGCTCTTCAAGCAGCTCTCGCAACCGGTTTCGGACGGCCATCTGGTCCAGGAAACCATCGATGAAAGTGATCTCACCGCAATCGTGGAACTCGGGGATCCTGGTCAGCAGGCTCTCTTCCTTTCGAGATGCAGATTCATCGATGACCGTGATGCGCAGGGGATTGTCGTTTGCGAAATGACCGATCGCGAGCGCCTGTTTCAGCAAGGCCTCTCCGAGTGAGTTAAGTTCCGCGATGACGAGATGAACGTGGCGACGATCACCGGAGACAATCCTCTCGCGATCCAGGGGTGTCTTGGCGAGCAACAGGCGTACGCTGTTGGTGAATCGGTTGAACGACGTCGTTTCCAGTTTCGATGCGGTCGCCTTATCACGAACATGCAGTTCCAGGAGTTCCTGGAGCCGTTCATCGATAGCGTGAACGTGGCATTGGAGTGGAGCGAACTCCAGGGGGCGTTGGTCGAGTGATTGACTAATGGCAAGGAGGATTTCCAGGTTCCTGGTATCACTCCCGTCGAAGATCACCACAACTTCCGCGTTATGGACGGCAGCAGCTGCGAGAATCTCCGGCTCCTGCGCATCACCGATCACCTCGGAGGCCCCGCGTTCGATCAGCACTGTGATTTCCGGGTTGGCCTCTTCGTCATTGATCACGGTCACTCGGTATCCACCATCAAGCAAGTCCGATGCTAATTGCGTGCTGTCTGGATTCAAGCCGATCACGACGGCATGTCTCGTCAATCGCCTGAGTAGAAAAGCGCCGATCTGCCGTGAGAACACCGCGACGAGTGTGTTCATCACAATACCGAGTGAAGTGATCACGCCCGTCCATCGGGCAACCTCGAGTGGCCAGCTAACGCTTGACTGATCCTGGAATGCTCCAGACTCCAGGGTCAACAACTGAAAGGCGAGGTAGATTCGAGTGGAGATGGGTGTTGCCACCATCTCGTTTCCAGAGAATCCGATCACTCCCAGGACCAACGTCAACCCCGTGGTCAGCGAGACAAATCCCCACGAGAGGGCATCCCAGTGACGCCTGAACCAGCGCCGGATTGGTGTTAGGAGGTTCTTAGTTGGTTTCGCGGACATGGACTGGCTGGATTTCGGATTGAAGACCGGATTGCTGCAGAGACGGTGCTGCTGTGGCCACCTGGATGGGCGTGCAGCGGGAGATTGTCGCAAGACACGACCGAAGCGCTGAAACTGATTCGCGGAATGTCATTGTAGTCCTCGCCCGTACTTCCCTACACGTCCAAGTATGTGACCTGCCCCCACGGACGGTACCAGTTTTTAAGTTAGGTTCAGCATATCATTTCTCTTGAGGAGATTCTCGTTCGGCAACCTCTGTCTTGCTGTAAATGGCGGCCCAAAAATGAGGCGCCTAGCGGGGTAGCCGTGTCGGCCGAAAAATGTAGCGCACAAATGTGCAGGTCCGAATATGAGATGATGGGGCCTTTTGGCCCTACGGCATTCGCCCGACGTGAACGCAGAACTGGAAACGACGGAACGCCTTGGCGGGCTACTTCGATCGTACCGACGAGCTGCTTGAGCTAGCGTCCGTTCTCTCGATCAACACCCAATGGAATTCATCGCGTGGGCCGCTGCTGTGCAACTCGGCGATTTCTGCTCGTCGAGACGAGACTCAG
>JBDOMX010001012.1:0-2165 GCA_039831615.1 Planctomycetaceae bacterium | reverse complement strand
ACGGATTGCAGAAACGGGGAGCCTGGGTCACAGTGACGTCCCCGACGGATGTCGAAAACGAAAGCAGTATTGCGTTCTGCCCGGAATGCGGGGCTTCTGTGAACACGACGCCTGACCTCGCCGAACAGATGGCCGATCAATTCGATGCCATGGCCGCACCATTTCAAAGTGCAAGCAGCATGCAGACCGATGTGGTTGTGTTTGCCGACCCGTCGTTGCATTTAGGGTACGCGGCGAATGAATTGAATCCGTCGTTTCTGAATTCCTCAATGACGGTTCTCGATCTGGCTCGCATTCACGAAGAAAGCGAACTTTCGGCCGAGGCGCGGCACCGGGGCTGCCGCGTGATTGAAGCGGACGCTGTGACAGCGGACCAAATCGCAACGCAATTCAAATCAGTCGCGGGGAAAGAACTGCCTTAGCCGATGAGATCGAGGGGGGGCCTGCGATGGAACTTCATCGGCACACCCAGGAAGACTGGTCGAGGGCTGGGACTCGAGTATTATTGTTGCTTGAATATCCGTTGTGAATTCATCCCACATGCCTACGATTTCAGCAATGCCAGAGCAAGAATACCAATTTTCCGATGAAGGCAAGTCGTTCAAACGGCCAGTTATTAAATATGCATACAGTTCGTATCTGTGGTCGTAAGTTGGTCATCCGAGGGCGGATTTCCTCCTTATTACGGATTGGTCTTGGTAATCTCTTGGAAGAACGCCTGCCGCTGAGGTACTGAATAGGGACGGTCAGTCCATTGGATGGTCACACCAAGCAAAGAATCGCCGAGTTGGAGGCAGCCAATGAACGGCTGCGGATCGAGGTGGCCGAGTGCCTCCAGACATCGCAACAGCGCGCGGACTCGGTTGTTGACGTGGTCCGTATGGTGGCCGAACACGATAAACTCTGACTCCGCCTGACGGTCGTCAATGTTTCGCGAACGATCCTCTCCTGCCAGTTTCGTCCTCGTAAAACCCCTCTGGACCCAGTTTCCCGTTTTCGCTATCAACCCCTCGAATTCTCCGGAGAACGAGGGACGCGATGCGTTTTCGCCTGGCGGCAATTCTGCCGATTTACCTGCTGATTTTCATCGCGTCATACGGCGGAGCGTACCTGTTACGGTTCGAGTTCGACCTGCCCGAGCCTTTTCTCGACCAGTTACGACGCAGCTTGCCACTCGTGTTGGGACTGAAACTGGCGACTTGTCTGGCGGTTGGAGAATGGCGTCGCAGTTTTCGGTACGTCACGCTGGCCGACATTGCCTCAATCGCCACGGCATCCACCGTGGCGTCAGCGCTCGTCTATGCGGCGAACCTGACGATCTACGTGTCGTTCCCGATCCCCCGTTCGGTGATTCTCATCGACTGGATGTTCACGGTGCTCGCTTTCGGCTTGGTCCGTAGCGCTTACCGTATCTATTCGGAATCGATCCGGCCTGCGTTTACCCGTGGCCAGTTGGATCGCACGGTGATCTTTGGTTCCACCGGTTCGGGGCTGGGTATTCTCAGGGCCATTCAATCGTCGAATCCCACTTATCGCGTGGTCGCCTTTGTTGAAGACGGCGCCCGAAACGAACATGCCCTGATCGCCGGGCTGCGCGTGTTTTCACTGGCGAAACTCGGCTGGCAAAAACTCGCCGCCAAAACGCGTGCGCATCATGTCTTGATTCCCGGCTCGCTGTCTGGAAAACGCGCACGCGAAATCATCGAACAGACTGCAGCAGTCGGTCTGAAGGCACATATGATTCCCGATGTGGGCGAACTGGTCGACGGTCGCTATCGGCTGGCCATTCGGGAACCAACCATCTCCGACCTGCTCGGTCGTGAATCGACCAATTTGGACATGCAGAGAATCACCGATTGCGTGACTGGACGCCGTGTTCTCGTCACGGGAGCCGCTGGCAGTATCGGTTCGGAGTTGTGCCGTCAAATCCATTTGCTGGCACCGGAGTCGTTGGTACTGGTTGATCAGTCCGAGAAGGGCATGTTTGAAATCGAGCAGGAGTTCTCTGCGCTGCCGTCCGTCACGACTCCGCTGGACTATGTGATTGCCGACGTCACCAACGAAGAGGCACTGCAAAAAGTCTTCGAAGTCCATCACCCGCAATTGGTCTTTCATGCGGCTGCGTATAAACATGTGCCGTTGATGCAACGCAAACCACAAGTCGC
>JBDOMX010000991.1:0-9356 GCA_039831615.1 Planctomycetaceae bacterium | reverse complement strand
AGCCCGCAGGACCTCCGATTCCCGAGCGGAGGCAGCATTACTGCTTGAAACATTTCCAAGACTGGCGACGTTGCTTCGAATCTCACCGGCTGACAGTTGGCTGCTGCCTTTGGACTGGTCGATCTGGGCGTTGGTACCGGAAAGTTTGACGAGGTGGATCAGGAACGAATCGTTGGCGTCGAAGTCATCATCGCCATCGACGTCCGTTGCGATGCCAAGCTGGTCGATCACTGACCGAATCTGGGCAGCCGTCAGTACACTGCTGCCTTTGGACTGGTTGATCTGGGCGTCGGTCCCGGAGAGTTTCACCAGGTGGATCAGGAACGAATCGTTAGCGTCAAAATCTGCGTCGCCGTCGACGTCGCCAGAAGTTGGCGCCGCGGTGTCATTATCAGATGTGGTGACTGTCACCGTCTGGCCCGGCAGAAGATCGAAGGCATTATCGCTGGCCGCTTTATTGATGGAAATGGTGACGTTTGTTTCTGTGTTGCCATCGACAATGTTGTCGTCCGCTCCGGTGACTGTCACCGTCTGAGCGGTGTTCCAGTTGTCCGAATTAAACGTTACGGTGGCCGGACTCACAGTGACTTCATCCGTGTTGTCGCTGACCAAACTCAACACAACGTCAGATACCGGCGCGCGATCCAGGACCACGGTGAATGTATCCGTTGTGCCGGATTCAGATACGGAGGCGGTCGTTTTGCTGATTGTGAAGCCGGCGACATCGTCATCCGTCGTCGTGACGGTCACCGTCTGGTCAGGCAGCAGATCAAAAGCGTCATCGCTGCCCGCTTTGTTGATCGACACCGTCACGGTTGTGTCGCGGTCGCCATCGACAATGTTGTCGTCCATTCCGGTGATTGTAACGGTTTGAACCGTGTTCCAGTTGTTGGTCGTAAACGTCAGAGGCGTCTGAGTAACCGTCGCTTCCGCGAAATCGCTGCTGTGCACGTTCAATACGACGTCTGACAGGGGCGCACGGTCCAGGACTACAGTGAATGTATCCGTTGTGCCGGATTCAGACACGGAGGCCGTCGTTTTGCTGATTGTGAATCCGGCGACATCGTCATCAGTCGTCGTGACTGTCACCGTCTGGTCAGGCAGCAGATCAAAAGCGTCATCGCTGCCCGCTTTGTTGATCGACACCGTCACGGTTGTGTCGCGGTCGCCATCGACAATGTTGTCGTCCATTCCGGTGATGGTGACGATCTGTGCGGTAATCCAGTTGTCCGGAGTGAACGTTACCGTGGACGGAGTCACCTCAGCTTCCGCTGTGTTACCGCTGTCGACATTCAGCACTACGTCCGCAGCAGGTGCACGGTTCAGAACCACGGCAAATGTTTCCGCGGTACCGGTTTCAGACACCACCAGCTCTGACTGACTGAGTGTGAAGCCAGCAGCGTCATTGTCAATCGTGACGACTGTCACGTCTCGATCGGGTACGTCGTCAAAGGCATTGTCGCTGGCCGCTGTGTCGATCGAGACACTGACCTTTGTGTTCTGGTGACTATCGATGACCGAATCATCAACCCCGGTCACGACAACAGTCTGGGCGATATCCCACGTACCTGGTGTGAACGTGATGGTGTCGGGAGAAATTTCCGCTTCCCCGGTGTCGGCGCTCACGACCTTCAAAACAACATTCGTCAACGGCACATGGTCCAGAACCACCGTGAATGAATCTGATGTACCAGATTCATTCACGACCACGGTTGCCTTGCTGGCAGTGAATCCTGCCACATCGTCGTCCGTGGTTGTGACGGCAACGGTCTGGTTTGGCAGCATATCGAATTGGTTATCACTGCTTGCCTGGTTTATCGACACTGCGACACTGCTGTTTTGGTCGTCGTCTACAAGATCGTCGTCCTCTCCAGTGATCGTGACGGTTTGAACAATATTCCAATTGTCAGGAGTGAACGTAATCGTGGCTGGTGTAACTGTCGCTTCGGTTGTGTCGAGGCTTCGCACATCAAGAACGACGTCGGACTGCAGCGAACGATTCAGCACGACCGTGAAGGTCTCCGTTGTGCCGGATTCCGATACCGTTGCGGCCGTTTTGCTGAGCGTGAAGCCGGCGTCGCGGCCGTCGGTGACGGTAACCATGAATGTTTGAGAAAACGTGGCATTGTCGTCGGCTGTATTCAGATCGCCGTCCAACCCCCCGTCCGTGACTGTGACCGTGATCGTTGCACTGCCAAACCTGTCCGATACGGAACCAACCTGCAACAGTCCGGAAGCGTCCGGCGACTGGTAAACCACTGCGGGATCCGGAATTAACTGACGATTGCCGCTTGTGGCGGTAATTCGCAGCGGCTGAGCTTCTCCGCCACCGGCCACAATGCCGGACAGAAACGCGGAACCGGCTGGCTGACTGGCCGTCAGATCCAGATTCGGAATGGAATTCAGTTGCGGTGGGTCGTTTACCGCATTCACCGTGACCTGAAAGGAAACCGGTTGCGACCGTCCGTTGTCGTCCTGTGTGTTCAGGTCACCATCCAGTCCGGCATCTTCGACGGTGATACTGATTGTGGCTGTACCGGATGCGTCCCCGACGGGCGTAAACCGGAGCGTCCCTGTGGCTGCGGGTGAAGAATATGTCAGGTCGGCTGCTTCGATGAGTGACGAATTGCTGCTGGTCACCGACA
This sequence comes from Planctomycetaceae bacterium, assembly GCA_039831615.1. Classification (GTDB taxonomy): domain Bacteria; phylum Planctomycetota; class Planctomycetia; order Planctomycetales; family Planctomycetaceae; genus S139-18. The sequence continues at coordinate 6,711 of JBDOMX010000991.1, read as the reverse complement.
GCCGCAGCGGCTGAGTTTCGCCGCCACCGGCCACGATGCCGGATAACGTAATCGTTTGTTCGCTGGCTTCCTCATTAAGCACAACGTCAACCGGGCGATTCACTGTCGGAAGGTCGTTGACCGGGTTGACAACAACGTTGAACGTCTGACTGACTACTCCGTCGTCGTCATCGCCGAACACGCCATTGGCTCCCGCGTCGCTGACGCTGACAGTCACGACGACCGACCCTGAATGATCCCGTTCCGGCGTGTAGCGAATCGTGGCTGTACCCGTCGCTGCGTTAGCGCTGATTGTCGGATCTACCAGGTCCGTATTGCTGCTGTTGACGGTGACCTGCAGTTGTTCTTCCTCTCCTCCGGTCGTGATTCCGGTCACATTGACTGACTGTTGCTCCGCGTCTTCGTCGATAGCAGACGGATCCGCGATGGCATCAAACGATGGCAGCAGGTTCAGGGCCCGCAGTCCGAAATCTAAATCGGTCGCGGTACGCGTGCCGGGGAACAGGTCCACGTGCTGTGCACCAGCGACCAGCGAATTGACTCCGACTTTGAGTGCACCGGCATCACCAGTAAATGCAGACGTGGACCGATTGGAGACGGTGACATCGGGAAGGTCGAATTCGTCGATGGTTCCATCGGCGTTGTCGTCGTTAAAACGACCGATCGCCAGCGATGACGCGACCGTACCATCCGGGAACCTGACGACACCGGACGTGGCTGCGGCCTGGAACGTGCCGTCACCATTGTTACGAAGTATGCCGAATCCAGTTTCGGTTTCGCTGTTGGTAAACGCGATGTCGGTGCTGCCGTTCTGGTCCAGATCGACCAGACGTGCATAAGCCGGTCCCTGACCGGCCGGCAATAACGTCACCTGTGAAAATCCATCGCTTTGATTATTTTTCAGAACCGAAACGTTATTGGAACGCAGATTGGTAGTGACGATATCGTTGAAGCCGTCATTGTTCAGGTCGCCAATCTGGACGCTGGTCGGCGTCTTACCGCCGATCGGCCAGTGGCCATCAATCACAAATCGACCGCTGCCATCGTTTCCGGTATTCGACAGCACCGTCACGTTCTGTGGTGTCGCTGAGTTGGCAATCACCAGATCCACGGTCGACACTCCGCCAACGACATGTCCCGCTGTCACAGCTGTAGGGAAGTCGGCCCTTGCCTTTGGCAGAATCAGCAGTTGTTCAAGGCTGAAGGACTCGTCTCCGTTGCTCAGAAAAATGCCCACGACTCCACCGTCAGGCGAGGCGTTGTTCTGAGACACCACCGCGATGTCGTCACGTCCGTCGTTATTGAAATCACCTGTCGTCACGAAGTAGGGAGCCGTCTCCAGCCCGTCAAAACGACCGCCGGACTGCACGTCCTGCGGGACAACCAGATCGAATGCTGCATAAGAACCACCTGCCCGAGGCAGCAGGACTTCCACTCGGTTGCTGGTATTGTGTCCGACCACAATGCCGGGACGACTGCCCGGTCCGCCAAATATGCCGACGGCGATTGAACCGGGTTCGGCAGCCACCTCAACGCTGCCTCCGTCCGTGAATCCGCCCGCACCATCATTGAAGAACATCCGGACTTCATTGACCTTATCAATAGTGGCGGCAATGTCGTCCCTGCCGTCTCCGTTGAAATCGCCGGTCACGACTTCGACCGGCGAGTCAATTGTCCGCAATGTCGATGACTGAAAGTCGTTTCCTCGTGGAGATGTCTGTTCGGTGGCTGCGTCTGGCAGAGCAACACGCACCGCCTGATGAATACCGCTCAGCTGATTGATGACATAAGCCCCGTTCGTATCCGTCGTGGCCGATCGTTCTCCTCCGTTCAGTACTCCATCTCCGTTTTCATCGACAAAGACCGTTCGCCCCCCCATGCCTGGTTCCGTGGGGTCCTGCACTCCGTTGCCATTCACGTCCTGAAAAACAACGCCTCGGACGACACCATCGGCAGAATCGCCCAGAGCAGATTCTTCGACGCTGCCCAACATCAACTGCAGCGAACCGGCCGCCGGAAGTCGAACTGTCGCCTCTTCCAGCGTGCGGTGAGTGGTCGCGGCGAATCCCGCTGGTAGCACCTCACGAACGACATAGTCGGTCTCAGCCGGCAGGTCCGTAAATACAAAATCGCCATTCTCATTCGTCGTGGTGCTGATTTCAGAGTCGTCAAGAAGCCCATTCAGATTCGCGTCAAGGAATACGGTTCTGCTTGTATTCCCGCCTTCGTTTGTATCAAAGACTCCATCGGCATCTATATCAAGGAATGACATCCCACGAATGATCCCAGGAAATGCTCGTGCACCGAAATCAAGATTTTCAACCGTCTCGCCAGCTTCCACCGTTATTGTCGCTACCGAGTCAGCGGGCAACTCTCCGCGAAAAATGGACTCTGTGCCGTTAGTGAATGACGCATGGAAGACCACAGCGTTACCGCTAAGTGCCTGATGGCTGATTTTCAAATCCGACAGTGTTCGACCTGTAAAATCACTCCCGTCCACGATCTTGCGAAGACTGCCATTGATGCGTCCGTAAAGCCCCACGGTCGAATTGACACCACCGACGAACACGAAGTTATCACCGTCAATGGAAAGACTCGGAGTTGACTGACTATTGGTAATAGAACCAAACCGCGTAAACACCTCTGAGTCACCGGGAACTGGCGTTGTTGTATCAACGACTCTTGTCAGTCCTGTATCGACGTTCGCTACATAGATCGCATCCAGACCGCTGGCATCTATGGCTCTAAATACGGCCGTTAGTCCAGCAACCGACACATCGAATATGCGATCAATAAACGTCAACGGAAAAATCTCGACACCGTTGCCGGACGTGATTTTCCAGCCAGTATTCCCGCCCAGCCGCGAGTCCAGCGCAGCCTTCGGCTCAAACAGGTCCGAACCAGTGAGCACTGTGGTTGGACTACCATCAATCACACGGTCAACAATGACTTCGTCATTGCCACTCAACAGCACCTGTGCATGTTGCGATTCTTCGAATCGACCCGATGCTCCTAGAAAATAATGCTGTTGCCCACCACTGCTATTACTAACTCCCAGAAATCCGATGTTATCGCCGGCTATGCTCAGCGAATCAAATCCGCCATTGCCTTCATCCTCAATGTCCTGCAAGGTCGCTGTGGGAATGGTCAAAGGCGTCCTAGTCTGTGCATGCACAGTGACGCCCCCGACCGAATCCACTGAGGCGACAAACTCAACGCCATCCTGCAATATACCTGTAAAGACTACCTTGTTACCGTCCTGAGCATGACCTCCGCCCAGCGACCGCAAAGGCGAACCGTTAGACACGACCGTCTGATCCGTCACGATCGAAGTAGCCTCTTCGCCACTCCGCTGATGCTTCAATGCATTATCTGCCAGATTTCCGTAAAAGACGTCATCGCCAACCAGTGTAGGTAATGTAAGATCCGGATTGATTCCGACCGTGGTGATCCGCTCCACTTCACTAAGTACAACTGAGGCAGTCGAAATCGTCAGCGGAGTGGTCTGGCTGAATCCATCTGATGGCACCGCCCGAAGCCGATAAGTGCCGGGCAAGAGCCCATCAAAACGATATGATCCAGTCTCGTCGAAACTAGTAGAACGATCATCGAAGCGTGTTAACGACAAGGGTTCCGAACCATCAAACTGACCATTTCCGTTGACATCAACAAAAATCGAAACTCCCGCGCGACGAGGATCCCCGCTGTCAAGTAGGGAATCACCATCGATATCCAAGAACGCTGTCCCGGTTATCGAAGCATGCACTAACTCGGCTGCCCCTATATCAGACACCCCAACTTCCTGAGTACTCACCGACCACAAAACGTCGCTTGAATCAAGCGACCGTCTGGCGGTAAAGAGCACGTCGCCCCCAACTGACGTCAGTGCCCCCGAAGTCTGTCTACCCGCACGCACTGGTTGCGGTATATCATCTTCATGTCGAATAATGAACAAGTCTCTGACGAGCCCCGACAACCCCGTCAGGTTGTCGACGCGTTCGCTGAGAGCTGTGAAGTAAAGAGCACCGTCCACTTCAATAAGGCCCTGAATTTCCGAACTCTCGATTCCAGGGAGCACATCCGCCACCAAACTTAACCCAGGTCCCCGGGTAAAGCTGAGCAGTTCTGATCCCGTTCTACTGCCAATCACCTCAGCGGATAGATAGAGCGTGTCCCCTATCACTGTGTGCAACGTCACCGACTCCGAAGAAATACGCAAATTGCTTTCCAGCAGAAGGCTCTCGACTGCGCCGGTCACGGGATCAATCAGGAAAATGTCCGACTCCTCGGAATCCCTAAGATGAACGACTGCTGCAATCTGATTCTCGAACTCAACAATTTGCGACACTTGATACGCAGAACGCAATAGGACTCCGTCTCGTGTCTGAGCGGGGTTCAAGTCTATTACTACGCCATTTGCGCCATCCGGCGAAAACATAATGAGATTTCCATCCGAAATCGCAACAATATTTTCCCCATTCCGAACAGAGGCAGTCGGAACCAATGCCTTCGGCCTGCTCAATAGTGTGATTACATTCGTAACAAACGACTGGCCATCAATCGCGACCTTATTAGCCACGATGATATCATCCAAACCGTCGTTGTCTTGATCCGACAAGAATAGACTGCTTGGATCGTCCGGCCTCAGAACAGTCAACGCCTCGCCGAACGACGCGTCTCCTTCACCAAGGAACACCCGAACCTCATTGTCTTGCGGAAGCGATGCAATGATATCAAGACGTCCATCGCCCGATACATCACTGACCGCCACCCCTCCTCCGCTGGTGTTTCCAATGTCGAACTGTTGACCTGAACTAAACATTCCATCGCCGGCGCCAACAAGAATTGATGCCTTAGAATCACGAACAACGATTATGTCATCGAATCCGTCACCATCAAGCTCCGCTATCGTCAAGAAATAGTGATTTATTCCGGGTAACGTGTATTCCGTCCTGCGAATAAATGCCCCGTCTCCAACTCCTAAGAAAGTCGTTAATCCGACGCCCGTACTTGATCGCGCGACAATCAGGTCGGCGATCTCGTCCCCGTTCAGATCACTCAGAATGACGTCCCTCGGAGCACCTCCCGAGCTAACATTCGCAGTCGAGTATCGAACCGCATCCTGAAGCAGTCCATCTCCACTTCCCAGCATTACACTAACGCTTTGAAAGTCGCTGCCAACAATTACGTCTGCATGAGAATCACCATTTATGTCTTCAATTAATATGCTGCCTTGTGCGTCATCTATGCAATTACAGGCAATGGCATCTGTGAAATCCCGATCGCCATTGTTTCGTAATGTATACAGCGCCCCCCCTTCAAAACGATCATCTCCCACGCTAACCAGTATGTCTTTGACTCCGTCACTGTCGATATCTCCCACGCCTACCGCGAGTGGGAGGTCTGGAATAACGAATACTGTCTCTTCAAACGATCCATCTCCATTACTGAAGAGAACTCGCAAAGTATTGTCGAAAAGATTCGTAACGAAAGCATCCAAAAGCCCATCGCCGTCAACATCTTGCAGGTCTGTTAATCTTGAATACGACGGCAATGAGTGTGTTAATCTGTTTACGAATATTCCGTCGCCAGTGCTCAGTAACGTACCAATCGTGCTTGTGCCAATAATATCATCGACTCCATCGCCATTGATATCGCCAAGCTGCATGCCAAAAGAAAACACTCTTGTGCCATTATCGATAACCTCAAACGAAACAGTACTACTGTCAACCGGCACCTCACTTACAATCCCATCTTCATATACCATCATCCCAGATGCCATAGTGAAGTAAAGAAGTCCACCTTTCCAGAAGATGCTCTGTGGCCGGTCGAAGCTCGACGCAGTAGAGACTAACGCGAGCGACTCTAGTTCGAGAGTCTGACCGTTGAATCGTGATAGTTCCACGGGATTCCCGGCGTGCCCGCCACTGAAAAAATACAGACTGCCACCAAACTCAGAATACCCGAACCCAGGTGCTGAGATTTCCCCAACGACTGAAGACAGGTTCTCGCGCAGGCGCATCAGGCCAGTAGCTTGGCGTCCAGCAACCACAGTTATAGTGTCATCCAGCTCATTCGCAACCACCAACTCCGTGTGTCCGTCCTGGTCCAAGTCAACAATCACAATGCCACCAGGAGCATCGCCAGCACCAAAACGCTGTGCCTGCAAGAACCGTCCATCACCTTTGTTCAAAAGCACACTTACAGACTCTTCATAATAATTTGAGAGAACAATGTCGTTAGAGCCGTCGCCGTCGATATCGGCAGTGGCAACTCCTTGATTGTCGAAGGATATACCTGCGTCGTAGTGCACGGAAGTCGCAAAGCCACCATGGCCGTCTCCCATAAGTGTAGCCACTCCATCTGACGTCGTGACGACTATGTCATTGTCGTTGTCACCGTCTAGATCCACCAGCAAGATTCCGTCCCTAGTGCCTATGCCGGTAATGCGATGACTCTCGCGAAAAGAACCGTCGCCATTTCCAGTTAAGATCGAGATGCCACGGGAAGAGAGTGATACGACCGCGTCGGGAATCGTGTCGCCATCAATGTCGCCGACAGCCAGTGAGCCTAAGTCCATCCCAATTGGGAGACGTGCGCTTAGTGCCAATCGGGCAGCGCCATCGTTCAGGTATGTAGTTACAGTATTATGGGAAAAGTTCGTAGCTACAACATCCAGATCGCCATCCTGATCGACATCAGACAGCACTA
>JBDOMX010000085.1:0-36609 GCA_039831615.1 Planctomycetaceae bacterium | reverse complement strand
GGTCGCTCTGCAGTCGTTCTCCAAAGGCAATCAGCTGGTTTTGCTGGTTGCGAGCGTGTTGAACGTCGAGACCGGCGTTTGCCGTCAGGTCCGCCAGACTTTCCACGAATGTTCTATCAAGGAGTCGCGCTCTCGGGATATCTCGAATGCGAGCGAGCGCGGCAATGTTCTGTGCTTCACCTGAGCGGCCGGGCGTGGAAACTGCCAGCAGCGCGGAATCTGCAATGATGCCCTGTTTCACACTGTAATCACCGGCTTCCGAGCCAGCGAACAGGCTGTTGATCCCCAGCGACGACAACAGTCCCGACGTATCGCCGTTGGCAGTGGTCAGAATGGAAAACGTGTCGGCGGCGGCGACGGTGCCGGCGCTGAATGACAGCGACACCCCGTTGGCAATCGCCTGAGCAGTTTCCGCTTCGTATCCTGCTCCCACATTGAGGATCGCGAGGACATCACCAGCCTGATTGCGAACGGTGGCCGTCAGTCCGGCTGTTGTGCCAATGTCACCACTTCCGGAATAGCTCACGTCAAAACGCCCGTTGGCTGTCCCCGTAAATCTTCCCGAAAACTCCGGCTGAGTCGTTCCGGTCACTCCGCTCAGATCAGGTGTGTTGTCGGGACGTCCGGCAAAGTCAATCAGCAGGCCCGACTCTCCGCCGACCACCAGCGTGTTCGTCTGTGGTTCGATGAACGCGGCAACACCGGACAGACTGTCCAGACGAGTGGCCACGTCCGTGATCGAATCGACAGCGGGATCAATGCTGATCCGGTGCGATGACCTGACTCCTGTCCCCGGGTCGGTCACAGCAATCGTCAGTTCGCCAGCCGAGATCGAAAAAGCGGCACCGGCCAGGTTCAGTGGCAGGGTGAGGTCATCGACGGCGCGCGTGCCGTGCAGAATTGCGTACGCCCCACTCGCTGGCAGTCCCAGTGCATGTTGCTGATCGATCGACTGAACGACGTCGGATGTAAAAGTTGCGAATGTCTCACGGACCGCGGGAATCGTCTCATTGTAAGCACTCAGCAAACCTCCCAGCTTGCCGGATGAGATCGGGAGCACCCCTCTGTCTGCTTCCCGGACCAGCTGCAGAGTTCCGTTGGCATCGACCTGAACAGCCACATGTTTGGACGTTCCTGAGATCGATATGGCCCCCCCGCTCACGAAGACCACATCCTTTCCGTCATCAAGCGTCTCGACACTCACATCCAGCCACTGTGAAAGCTCGGTCGCCAGCTGATCTCGGCGATCCAGAATGTCGTTGGGTTCTCTCCCAACAGCTCGTTCGTAATAAACCTGTTGATTCAGCCCCGCGATATTGTCGATCAGCTGATTGATCTGTTTCGATGCCAGCGCTGTCTCCTCATGCAGTTGCCGGCGAAGTCGAGACAGCTCGGTGTCAATCTGATTGAACTCTTCGACGAGCGATTCCGCGGTGTTCAGAAACTCCCCACGGACCGTGGCTTCCTCTGGGTTGTTTGCCAGGGCTTCCAGCCGATTGAAGAAATCAGACAAGCGTGCATGGACGGAAGCATCCCCGGGAGTCAGCAGACGCTCGACGTCTTCGGCAACAGACAATTCGGTGTCTACCAGACCAATCAGCGATTCGTTGCGCAGCAAGGCGTCTTCGGTGGCAAAATCGCGCAGGCGACGAATGCGGGCGACGTCGACACCCGTCCCAACCAGGTGTCGGCCCTGCAAAATTCCGGGACGATTGACCAGCTCAGCGCGCTGCCGGTGATATCCGGGCGTTGAGGCATTCGCAATATTGTTGCCAAGCGTTGTCAGTTGCTGCTGTTGCGTTCTCAGCGCTGACAGGCCGATATCGAGGGCTTGCATGGCAGGGGGCCGTCCATTGAATGACTACGACAGGATCGAATTTCCCGCCACGAAAGGGTTGAGGTTCATTTTCGGTTACAGCGTATTACGCTGACTTGTGGCCGCGAGGAGCGTGAAAGAGCTGGGAATCCTGCACTTCCACGAGCCAGTACTGGCTTCGGCAAAAGGAAAACAGCTCTAAGGCGATTCGATACTTCGGACAATACTCCTCCGAAAAACACGCCGGACACCCGGTCAGTTACGAACGCACATCAATGTGGACGGCAGCTGGCTGCACGGATTTGTGGCCGGAAGCGTCATACCGATCCGATCCCACCATGCCCGTTGCCAGCTGGTACGCGATCGTGTTGATGCGGCGTTCCTCTCCCTGGATCAGCCGCACCGTGGCCGTTTGCCGGGAGAGCTGCATTGCGAGGCGAGAGACCCGCTGTCGCGCAGCCGTCAGCAGGGGCCTCAGATCACTGGACACAACCGCTGCCACCTGACTCAAACTCAGGTCCTGCGGAGAACCTGGAAGATGAGCGGCGATTTCGTGCAGAATCCGGCCGCGATCGGCACCCAGCTGGTGCGTGAGCTGTGTGGCTGCATCCAGACGGGTCTTGAGTCGACGTCGATCAGCCGTGGACAGGTTCTCACCGGCCATGTCGCTGAGCAGCGAACGAATTGCCAGCATCGACGCTTCCTGGCTGTCCAGATGGACCAGCAATCGCCGCGCTTCGTTGTCGATCAACATCCGGTGCAGATCAGGATCCGCCGGCTGGTTTGATGCTTGCTGCTTCTGCATTTCCGTAGGCCTCCTGTGCCTGTCGACGAATTTCTGAAATCTGTGCAACGTCGGGAGCGACGGAATCTTTGAACAGTCTCTGCAGTCCAATACCGCCCGATTTGGCGAGTTCTTCGCCCACGAATGTATCGAACATTCCGCCGAACGTGTCGGACGCGTCGCCTGCGAACAGACCTTCTTCGAGCCCGGCTGTTCGGAGCTCTTTGATCAGCATGGAGATGAAAACTGCCTCCAGCTGTTGGTGAGCATCCTGTTCCCGATTCTTCAGGAAGGATTCTGCACCGCTGTCCGCAGACAACGAAACGAGAGGCGTGATTGCCGGAGTTGCGTCCATGGTGTTTGCTGTCCTATTTCAGTTCCAGCGCCGCATGTAGTGAACCGGATTCCTTAAGCATCTGAAAGATCGAACTGAGATCCCGTGGCGACACTCCCAGCGCATTGAGCGACGCAGCAAGGTCTCCGACAGTTGTCGTATCATTGAAGACATTCACCACGGCCGGCGGTTCTGTGACCTCCACCTGACTTCTGTCGACCTTAGCCGTTTTACCGTCCGAGAATGCGTTCGGCTGCACAACTTCTTCGTTCTCGACGGTCGTCACGATCAGATTCCCGTGAGTGATCGCCACCGCCGACAGGCGTACATTGGATCCCACCACGATTGTGCCTGTTCGTTCGTTGATCACGACTCGCGCCGGACTATCCGGAATCACGAGCTGTTCCTGGCAGTTTGCCACGAATTGATGTGGATGATCAAGATAGTCAATCGGGATTCCGACGGTGACCATGGCCGGATCGTGCACCGACGCAGACTCCGGCATGATGTTGTTGATCGCCGCTGCAATCCGTCGAGCCGTTTCGAATGAGGGATCACGCAGAATCAAATTAAAGACTCCACGTTCAAAGATCGTCGACGGCACTTCTTCTTCGATGATTCCACCACCTGGGATCCTGCCGGTGGTCGGATGATTTTTGACGACGCTGGCTGCATTGCCCGCGAAGTCACCGCCGTTGATCGAGATCGGGCCCGATGCCACTGCATAGACCTCATCGTCCGGTCCGGTCAGCGGCGTCGAAATCAGCACGCCACCGGCAAGACTTTCGGCATCGTCGAGCGTAGAGACGATGACGTCAATCTGCTGACCGCGTTTGGCATGCGGTGGCAGCATGGCAATGACGCTGACGATCGACACATTGTCTGTCTTTTCCTGCAACTGCCGAATCAATTGTCTTTGAAGTGGATCTGCACGCAGTCCCAGACGCTGCAGAAAGTTCACCACCAGCCGTTTGGTTGATTCACTGCTGCCGCCGGTTCCGGCGAGCCCGGTGACCAGCCCAAGTCCTACGAGCCCGTTTTCGTGTTCCCCCGCCAGGGTTGTCACATCGCCGATGCGGACCTGCGGCTGTGCATGGACTTGTCCGCTGGTAAAGCCACTCGCCAGCGCCGTGATCAGACAAATTACTATGGTGCGGGTCAGTACGTTCATATCACCGTCGTCTTGAGCGGATAACCAAATGGCGGGACAAGTCGATTTGAAGAGGTGGCTGATGGGTTTGATGTGAGATCGATCGTCTACCGCGTATGACGCTGACTCGTGGCCGCGGCGGCAGTGGCAGTGGCAGTGGCAGAGCCCATGATCCATGGCCCTCGCGAGCCAGGACCCGCCACGACTTTTTGGAAATTGCGCTAGAATGGCCAGATTTTGTTCATGGTCCGACTGAGCCATCCCTGTCGGGTGAATTTTTGTTCTGCACCAGCCCCGTCATACATCACCTCCATATCAGAAATGAATCGTGAACTGATCGTATTGTCGGGACCAATGTCGATCAGTCGCACCGAACCGCTGATGCTGAGGACTCGATGTTCTCCGGAAATATGAGTGCCGCGTGAACCCTGAATGACCAGATTTCCGGCGGGATCAATGTCGACGACTCGCACAGTGATTCGATCCTGAAATTCCTGAGTGTTCCTGTAGCTGACTTCTCCGGAGAAACTCCGTTCAGATTCATTGGAACTGTCGAATGCTCCGGTGGCAGAACTCGTGCCAATGTCCCCTCCCGTCGACGTGGCGAGGTCAAACTTGGCACCAGCTCCGGTGCTCTTCTTCATGTCCTTGTTTTCACTGTTGTCCACTGCAGTCGACTGGGAAATGATGACAGTGATCAAATCACCAACGCGACGGGCTCTGGAGTCCTCAAACAGGAAGGCTCGACGGGGATCGCGGCGTTCCCACAGGGAGTCGGCTCTGCACGTGGCCTGAACAGCCGCCATGCAACTGACCCCCACCAGGATCAGCACGATCTTCTTCTGAATGATTCGAAACATCTCCGCTTGCCTTCGCTGAAAAATCACAGCCGGATTTCGATCTGGCCCGGGCCAGTCACTCGGCCCGTAAGAATCTCATTGGATTTCAGGTTTTTTACTCTGATCGTGTCGCCCCGACGTCCGGACTGCAGAGCCTGGGCTGCTGTCAACTGGACCTTAAAACCGCCGCTAAACGCCGTGACCTGAACGTTGTCACGACTTCGAACGATCTGTACTTCCTGGCGCTTTGTTGCGGGTTGCAGATCTCGAAGCGAGATCATTGCACCGGCTGACAGGCTGGTGCGCACCTGACTGCCGACGACCTGAGACTCATCCAGTTGATCGGCCGGAGCAGCAAGGAATCGGCTTTCCATCTGAAAGTCTCGGTCATCAATCACATGTCCGCGTGGCATGGACGTCCGTGTCACGGCGACTTTCTGCAACCGCAGAACCTCAAAGCGTCCAGTGCGCGAATTGACCAGACGGGAATCCCGCAAAAGCCGCACAATCAACGGTACGGCGCCAATGCGGGAGCTGAGCGGAGGGAGAACCTCCAGTCTCAGGCTCTCATCCTGTTGAAGTGCCCTGGGCAGCGAAGTCATGAATGGTGATGTCAGTCTCACTCGCAATTCTTCGGACGGCACATTGAATGTCTTACGCATGGTGTCGAGCGCAGCGGCTTCAATGGCAGTGTCAGTCACCGGTTCGGGAATTCGACGAGTCACCACGACGGTTGGCGCGCCAGTGACCTGAAAATCCTGCAATGACCAGCCAGCCAGCTGCAGCCGAATCGCGACCCGTGACAGGCGGATGCTGAGCGAGTCCTGACCGACCCTGAGCCGGGCAATGTCCAGCTTCTGCAGCGTCGACACCGAACGCGGAGCTGCTCCTCGGATGTCCGCAATGTCGCCGAGGCGAATTTCGCTCGACTCGACCGCCGCGTCGGGGCGCAACTCGATCTGAATCCGCGCGCCGGCTGGAACGGCCACGGACACGGCGAACACGAATACCACGAATTGTTTGGAGTTGTTCATGACGCTTATCTCACGATGTCCACAGCAGTTGACAGCATTTCATCGCCCGCCTGAATGGCTCTGGAATTGATTTCGTAGGCTCGTTGAGCGGCGATCAACGAAATCAGCTCTGTGACGACTTCAACATTGGCGTTCTCCAGGAATCCGCCGCGCGTCGTCCCAAACCCGGCTGCTCCGGGCAAGCCCTGAGTCGCAGCGCCGGATGCGGCCGTCTCTCGGTACAGGTTGGATCCTTCACTGGATAGCCCGGCCGGATTCAAAAAGGTGAACAACTGGATCTGCCCGATGTCAGTCTGCGTCGTTGCTCCGGCCTGGGCACCCTGGATCGTGCCGTCTGCTCCGATGGTGATCCGTTCAGTACCCTGGGGTATTGTGAGGGCTGGCTGCAGAAGATAGCCGTCCGAATTCACAATATTTCCCAGGTCGTTGATTCGGAATGTGCCGGCACGCGTATAGCGGTCTTCTCCGCCCGGTATCTGAACCCGGAAGAACCCGTCACCTTCGATGCCGACGTCCAACGGATTATTCGTCTGTTCCAGATTCCCCTGAGTGAAATGTTTCGTGGTACCTACGACACGGACTCCATTACCAATTTGCAGGCCCGTCGGCGAAATGGATTCATTCGACGTTGCTGATCCTGGCTGTCGAATTGTGTTGTAAACCAAGTCCGCGAAGTCCATGTGGCTGCGCTTAAACCCAGTCGTGTTGACGTTCGCGAGGTTATTCGCCGTGTTGTCAATCAGCAGTTCCTGGGCCTTCATGCCAGTGGCGCTCGTGTAGAGTGCTCTCAGCATCGTCGGTTTCCCCCCCGTTAATTCAGATCACTGAAATCGTCGCGCCGATTGGCTTTGAACCTGATCGCGCCGCCTGTCGCCACCTAGTTCAGATCGATTCTTGCTCGCGTTGATTCATCAATTGCCGTCATCGCTTTCCTTGCGGCCTCATACTGACGTGAACTCACCATGATGTTGATGAGTTCATCAATCGGAGAGACATTCGAATTCTCCACATAGCCCTGCAGAACTTCTCCGTCGAAAACCTCGACCGAAGCCGGGTCCGGACTGCTGAACAGAGAATCTCCGGCAGCCAGAAGTTCCTGTTGTCGATCTTTGCTGACACGGACCAGTTCCAGCTGTCCAACGTCCGCGCCGTTGACCGTCACTCGACCGGTTTGGTCGATGTGCAGGCCATTGACACCACCCTCCGCCGGAATCGTGATATTTCCTGCCAGACCGCGAACCGGAAGGCCGTCGACAGTCACCAGAGTGCCATCGTTGTCGGCGTGGAAGCGGCCGTTTCGCGTGTATAACGGTCCTTCCGGACCATCCACAGCAAAAAAACCGTCCCCCCGGATAGCTGCGTCGAGCGAACGTCCTGTTTGTTCCAGTGTCCCCGGAGAATGATCAACATAGAAATTGGTATCCGCGACGCTCGTCCCCAGTCGCTGGCCGTAACCCGTTTGGACATCTGCCTGGCTCAGCGCGTTTGTGAATGTCGTCTGTTCAATAATTCGTCGACGATATCCCGGCTGATGAATATGCGCAAGATTCTCCGACGCGATCCTGTGTCGAGTTTCGGCAGCGTCCAGAGCCGTGGCGGCGCTATATAGTCCTGAGATCATGTCATCCATCCATGAATGTGCATTTACAGTTTCGGACTGCACGCTCATGCGGGATTTCGCTAAGACTTCAGCATTCGCTCGACTGCGTGTTTTTCCCCATGTGGCTGACCGGGACGAGATTGACGGTCGTACCGTCTGCGGAATCTGTTTCGCCTGTTATTGGCGGCTGCAAAGGACTGCGCCGGCCTGTCCGGAACGCCAGAACTCGTTGATGGTGTGGATTTCCCACACCCCGCGCGTGGAACTGACGATCAGCCGGAAAACATTTCCATGTCGGTGGAAGAGAATTCCTCCTCAGGGCATCCGTGTGTGCGGCATCGTTTCGCACCTCGCTGTTGCCGACGGGACAAATAGGCGGCGGTGTCGCAGGCTGCAAACCCTCAAACCCGAGTGGCCCGATTCGTCAGTCGACAGTACGCGATTGCCCGACTCTGCGAAGACTGGATGCCAGACGATGCAGAACAGACGGCCGTTTCATCGCCTTCGCCGCTGCAGAACCGTGGCGATGACGGCGGCTGCCGGTCGCTTCGTACACGTGACCATGCGCGTACGCTCCAGGGTGTGGAACTCCGGAGACGCCCCCGCCGGGCCTGCCAATTCGCGCTGGAGATGGCTGACCATTCTTTGACGCGACATGGGCACGCATCAGCTCCACGAACTTTAGAGTACGCCGCTTCATGCCGTCACGGTTTCCTGCGATCGTGGAGGGATGTGCTTCGCTGTTGTCCCAAGCTCTGGCGACGACACGACTTCCCGGAACTGGCAGAGCGGCACGCGGTGGTGCAGGTAACTCCTGAAAACCTGCAGACCGTGCATAGTTGGTCCGTCCTGCGGTATCCGCCCCGGTTGTTTGCAGCTTGGCGAGCGGGTTGGTTGCAGGCGGCAGCACGAAACTAAACGTCTGTTCGAAAATGACTGGCTTTGCACCGCCAATGGCGTCCGCCGGAGAGCTGGAAATGACGTCTGCGGGCACGTTCCCGATCGACTGGATGTTTTCGGTGGGAATTCGCAACTGCTGCGGGGCCGAATAATGCGCCCCGGGATCCGGTTCCACGACGACAGTTTCGGGAGGAGCGAACATCGCAAATGCCAGCTCTGATTCTTCAGTTTGGTCGGTCGCGCCATCGGTGAATCCCGTTGTGCCAAACGTTTCCTCTGCACCCGGTGCCGATTCGGCGGCTTCGGACGGAGATTGCCCCGCCGTCGGAAGCACGATTTGGACAGATGTGGGTGGCGACACGATCGACGACGTTCGTTTGTCTGCGTCAAATGGCAACGGAACGTCCGGATCATCAGGCTTTTCAATGTCGTCCAGGGCGTCCCACAATGGCGGTTCCGGTTCCAGGTCGACCGGTTCCGGGATGAGGAGTTCCTCGTGTTCATCCGGGAGTGCATCAGCACCCGGCTCAGCGTGTTGCGCAATTCGTGCGGCCGAAGTTGAGAACGAACGCGGAGAGTCGGCCAAAAACTGGCGGTGTTCCGCCAGAGCCAGTCGAAATTCCTGCATCAGATCCGACGCCATTTTCGCCTGCCGGACTTCTTCGGTCAGCCTTGAATCAGCAGTCCGCGACTCCGCTTGCAGAGTTTCGACTTTGTTCAACAGTTCGCGGACGCTTGCATCGATTTGTGTCAGGCGCTCGTCGTGGTGACCAGTCCGACTCCCTATGGTTCCGCCGGCCGACGGTGGAACCGTCGCCACCTGAGATGTCTGCGACGCCTGCCGCTGTGCGGCCACCATTTTATCGATGCCGTCGGCAAGCACGGAGAGCTGTTCAGCCAATGCTGATCCATCAACGTTGACAGTCACAGGGTGGACAGTGACGGGAACATAAACTCCGCGCTGCGAGGTCGTCTGCTCGAACCCCGGATCACCGCCCGTACTGCCTCGTGTCACCACCTTTGAAGCTGGAGGGCCTTCCTCAAACGCGATGTCATCCGAGGCAGATTGGCCGGGTTCCTGCCACGGGTGAGAATCAATTGGCGCAGTCTGGAATTCGTGAAATCGATGCTGTTCCTTGTGCACACGCGGTTGCGTCGCTGCAGATGTCGGCGCATTCAACGCCGGTTCACCGGGATTCCAATGAATCAGCGGAATCAATGCCGCGATCGCAAATCCGCCGCAGATAAAAGTGGCAACACTGAGCAGAGTGCCACCCAATCGGATATCTGAGATTTGCTTCATGGTGTCGCCGCTGCCGCGTGAAACTGCTGAGGTGCGAAATCTGTCGAGATTTCCGTAGCGAAGCGCACAAGCACGCATTAGCAGCCATCGGCATTTTGCCTCACCACACTGAAGCGGATATTCGGAAGAACCCGCAAATTCTGCCCGGTTTACCACCGCCACTGCAGCTCAACGGGGGAATCGTCGAACAGAGTTGGCATACGGGGAGCCAGTCAAACTCAAGCGACGCGCAAAAAATAAGCAGCGCGACAAGGTCCCCTCAAAGCTCCCAGCTTTCCTTATCGCGCTGCTGTATCGGCCGCCGAAGCGGTGATCAATGTCTTATTCTCACAGCCGTCACAGATGTACCGGTCCCATGTCCGCTGTTCACGGGAGGAACTTTGGAAACATAGTTCAAGGGGTCAGGTCGTCAAATGTTTGTTCAGGATTTGCAAAAGTGTGGCAGGAATTGCCGTTCAAGTGCCCTGTCGCCACTGGCCGTAACCCGAGACTTAGTTGGCCGATGGCGGAGCGCCGAATTCGAGCCAGCCACGGCCAGCTCGGAGAGCTGTCGCAAGACTACTTGATGAGTCGAAATTCGAAGTAGTCAATGTCGCCGATGCTCCCGGAGGGGCCCTGTTCATCCATGATGACCTTGATCGTCTGGACACCCTTCCTGAGTCGCATCCCTTTGTGCTCGATCGTCTTCAGTTTATCCCAGCCACCGGTGTCAGGCACGCGGATCTGCCCGCTCACGTCCCTGCTGCCAATCTCAAAGTGAAACACGCCGCCCTGTTTGTTCGACGCGACCGGCATTTTCACTTTGTAAATGCCATCTTTCGCTACGTTGACAGTGTACATCAGCCATTCACCTTTCCTTGTCCAGCCGATTCCGTGTCCGTTCGACGCATCGTCGCGTTTTTCAATGTCCACCTGAGTGTCCTTGCGGTACGGCACCCCTTGATTCTCCTCTTCGACATCGTGATAGGCGACACCAGCCGGACCATCGTCGTAGTGCTCTGCTTCCACTCGGCCGGGGACTTTCTGAGCCATCCCATTCCACGGCGTCGAACTGACAGTGACATCTGCGACGGCAGAGACACTGCTAAAGATCAACGTGAGTGTGACGATGATTGGTTTCATGATTTCAATTCCTGACAGACATGAGGAGCGAACAAAGTTCCGCGGATTGCCATCAAGGATCCGTGCGCATTCCGCTATTGTCAACCGCAACGCGAATCCTGAGCGGAGGGGCGCACGCCCTCCGGTGGATCGCAGTTTTGCAGCGGAAGAGCGCGAGCCCTCCGGCGAATGACAAATGAAACACCACGGCTTCGACGTATTCTTCACCAGACAACTGCCGCACGCTGCCCTGACATGTCCTTGTGATGAAATACGCCAGCAGTTCCTCGTTCGTGCGACGTGTTTCCCGGTTGTGCACGCAACCAGACGGCTTGCGCCGTGCCGCTCACAACAGACCATGCTGCGGGAATGGTCAGCGTGATCTTCTGAAAGCCCCAGTGGATACCAAATTATCCGCAGATTTCGAACTCACAAAACAACAACGCAAATGCAGCGAGCGAATCCTCAGCGGAAGGGCGCAAGCCCTCCGGCGGGTGCCGCATGCCACACCACGCCTCGCCTCCTGACGCCATGAATTCGCCCTGGATCCGTCTTTCTCCTGAGCTTCGAGCCGATACATCACTGCGGCTTCGACAGATTCTTCACTTTTAGAGCACTTTACGAAAACTCGTAGCCGGTTCCGGCTCGCGGGGGCAAAGGATCATCGGCCCTTACACCTCCGGCGCGGCCATGAATCAGCGTAAATAAGCTGTATTACTTGCGGTCGCTGCCCTGGCGGGTCTACCAGTGTTCACGCGGTCGAAGGTGCGGTCCAGGCTGCTGTCGTTGATTTAGCTTCAACCGACGTTTCGCCCACGACCTGAACTGGTCGCGGCACCAGTCCGCCAGTAAGGGTTGCGGAACCTGATCGTCTTTGTGCCATTTCGTCCAGCCACGCTGGTCACCCGGAAGAAACATTCCATAGCAGGTCCCAGTGGTGAAATACAAACTCACAGAACTGCGCAGCAAGCGACCGCGTAGCGGAAGGGCGCAAGCCCTCCGGTGTGTGACATGTGAAATACCGCGGCATCGACGCGTTCTACATCGCACAACTGTCGGGCGATGCCTTTGCAGCTCCGTGTGCTGAAATACCTCTGCGCCTCCTGGTTCCTGCCACGTGATCGCCCTTTTGCACCACACCGGACGGCTTGCGCTTTGCCGCTCACAATAGCGTCGAGGGCGCAACGGCAGCGTCCGCCCTTTCAGAAGAGTCAGTGGAATCGTCACAACCGTCACGGTCGATTCCATCCGATGAATCGTTTTGTTTCCATCCTGCAAACGTCGTCCCGGGAAAAACCGGTGCGGGCGGAAACTTCCGTCGATCAGGCGTAACCCATTCGGCCGATGTCAGAGGAACGACGGTATCCTCTGTTCCCCATGGAACATTCCTTACGATCGTGCCCAACCACTGGCGGTCGCAACTGACACAACGGGTCGTGTGATGCAAATTCGCTTGTGGCAACTCCTGTTGACTGTCGCCGTGATGCCGGGGATGGCGGGTTGCCATTCCTCAGCCAGAGTTGCGAATGCCAGGGCTCACTCAACGGTCAGGACAATCGTATCCGGGGAGCAGCGTCATCCGGCGGGCGATGGCCTCACAGAGAGTGAGCGGATCCGGTCTGGTTGGCGCGTACACAATGATGCGTCACGACGTCGCGATCTCGTTCAGGCATCGCAGACTCCGATCGAGCCGATCATCATTGACACTCAACTTCAGCCAATCGACAGCGCGCCGACATACTCGGCCGATCAGCCCGTCAATGTCCTCGACGTGATAGCCGGTCCATTGGCAGGCGATCCTGAATCAGGAGAACTGGCGGAAGCAGATGCTCCTGTCATCCTCGCATCATCTGAGATGATTGCGGAAGAACCGATTCAGCCAGTTGCTGCAGCAGCCCTGGTATCAGCGTCAGAAGCCTTTCCGGTTGATCTGCCGACGATTCTGCGGCTGGCGGGCGGGCACAACTGGGCCGTTCAACTGGCATGGGAACGAATCAACGAGGCGGAAGCCAACGTGGACGCTGCAGAAGTATTGTGGGTCCCGTCACTGAATATCGGAGTTGGAGGTACCAAACACGAGGGGCAGATCCAGGGCACGAACGGTCAGATTGTCGATGTCAGTCGGAACTCTCTGTTCGTGGGTGGAGGTGCCAAAGTTGCCAACGCTCCACTCACGGGTGGCAGCGGCGGTCCTGCCAGACTCTTTGTTGATCTCTCGATCGCCGATGCGATGTTCAAGCCCCTCGTGGCTCGGCAACTGTCCTGCGCCGCCCGCTCACGGCATGCTGTCGAATTCAACAACGCGCAGCTCGAAGGAACGCTGGCATACTTCGACCTGGTAGCAGCACAGGGCGAAGTCAGTACTGCGGACATGAACATTTCGGACGCGCAGGACCTGCTGTCCATGACCGAAGCATTTGTGACCGCCGGCAAAGCATCTGCCGCCGAAGTATCACGCGTGCAGGTGATTCTGGCGAACCAGCAACAGGCTCGCGTGAGCGCGGTCCTGAAGCTCAAGCTGGCATCCAGTGAACTGATTCGAATTGTCCGGCTGGACCCGTCACGGCTGTCATCAGACGCTCTCCTTTTCAGTGCTGATGATCATCTCATGGCGATCGAATTGATTCCTGAATCGTCTGATCTGAGTTCTCTGATTGTTCAGGGACAGCGGTCACGGCCTGAAGTCGCAGAACAATATGCACTGTCGCAGGCGCAGCGGGCCAATGCACGTTCTCAGCGATTGAGGCCGTACATTCCGCACGTGAATCTTGGTATGTCTGGTGGAGGGTTTGGCGGAGGCGTTGGCAGCAATTTGACCGGACTGGATGGCCGATTCGACGCGGACGCCTTGTTGGTGTGGGAGATTCGCAATCTGGGACTCGGCGAGAAGGCGGCCCGACGGGAAAGTGCCAGTCAGTATCGACAGACCGTTCTCAGTGCACATCAGGTCCAGGACCAGGTTGCGGCAGACATCAGGAACGCGTGGCATCGCGTGGATGCCGGGCGTCAGCGCATGGCCATTGCCCGCGACAATGTTGATGAAGCGTCCCGGGTGTTGAGATCAAACCTGGAGCGAATTCGCGGCCTCGAAGGCCTGCCACTGGAAGCGATCCAGGCACTGAACGGCGTCAGTGGCGCCCGGCTGAACCTGCTGGGTGCAATTGTCGACTACAACAAAGCTCAGGCGTCGTTACTTCGTGCGGTTGGCCGCCCTGTTTCGAATGCTCTGTAGACACAGCGTGGCAGCGAAGGTCTACGAAGACACAGAGCGACAGATGCGGGAATTGCATCGTGAGTTGTGCGTCCACGAAATCTGCGAAAGCGACCTCCTGATTCGTGGGATTCGCTTCTTTCGCTGACGCCCAAGTCGACCGCAGGCCCCGGCAGATCGTTACACAGCGCTGGTCAACGTCACGCTGCAGCGTCTTAAGCTGATCCGTGGCCACGGCGGGAGTGCCAGAGCCAATCATCAATTGGCCCCCACGAGCCGGAACCCGCCACGACATGTCGAAAACTGCTCTATCGCCCGGACGCTGATTGCGCGACCTTGTCGCCAACCTTCAGACCGCTGCTGATTCCCACGAACGCCGCGTCGTTAAAGGCGATCCCAACAGTCCTGCGAGTTGGCTTGCCGCCTTCAAGGACCATGACGTAGTAGTTGCCGTCTCGGCCCTTGCCGACCGCAGTTGTGGGGACGACGGGCAGCAGACTGTCGCCCTTCCAGTCCCTGCGGATGACTGTCAGTGTTCCATACAGACCTGGTTTCAATTCGACTTTTTTCCCGCTGATGGCATCGACCGCCGGATTGTCAAAATGGACCTCAATTCGCATTGTCCGAGTCTTCGGACTCAGTGCGCCGGCCGTGCGCGTGACCGTGCCGTGAAAGGCCTGTCCCTGCAGACCACCGATGGAATCGAATACGACGGCCTGCCCGGCTTCAATGCGGCCGACCTTGTTGTTGGGAACCGCGACCACGATTCGCACTTTGCTGATCTGCGTCAGCTCAAAAACAGGCATCGCGGCTGAGTTATTCTCAGCAGGCAGCACATAACTGCCCAGATCAACCATGCGTTTTGTAATGACACCATCGTACGGTGCCTTGATCACGGTGTAGTTCATCATCGTCCTGAGTCGATCGATGGTCGACTTTGCGACCGACACTTTTGCTTCCGCACTCTTCCTGTCGGCTTGTGCTTTTTGGACACTCGCCTCTGAGGCGTAAATATGGGCGGTTGCGGCCTGAATATCAGCCTTAACGCTGGCCACTCTGGCTTTTGCAACATCAACGTTGAATTCAGCTTCGTCGATATTGTCCGTGCCGATCGTACCGCTGCTGGCGAGCTTGCTGAGTCGCCGAAACCTGGTTTCGTTGAGCTTCAGCATCGCTTCCTTTTCCGCAGTACGAGCACGAACCTGCTCCAATTCGGCTTTGCTTTGAGCGACAGCCGATTCCGCTTCGAGCACTGCGGCATCCGCCTGAATAACGGCACTCTTCATCTGAGTCACAATCGCAAGCTTTTCGGCCAGCAGGTTCTCCATCTCCGGAATGTCCAAAACGGCCAGCACATCGTCCTTTTTCACGCGCGAACCGATATCCACTTCCTGATCATTGCCCCGGCCGATTGATTTTACGAAACCACCGAGCTTGGCTCTGATTTCGGTGACCTGAAACCCATGCACGGAGGCGCCCTGGAGATCGATCGCTTCCTGGTACTCCCGACCTTCAACCGTCACCGTTTTCACCTGGGCAAATGCCTGGTGGGTGGCCGCTGTGACTGCGACGAATGTTAAGGCCAATATGAGGTCTCGAAGCCATCGAGCGGACTGTGAAATTCTGCGTCGCGGTTGCATGGGGTCTTCCAGTACACGCTTGAGAAAGCAATTGTGGCAGAGGGAGAGTAACTCTCTCACGCCCAGGCCTTCGCTTCTTCATCGTCGAATTCAGGTTGTCGTTTGAAAATCACATACAAACACGGAACTACGAATTTTGGTAACAATGTGGCAGCGATGACGGCACCCACAATTGTCCGTGCGAGAGGTTCATCGGCTTCCCCGCCCGCGAATCCGATCGCCATCGGCAGCAGCGCCAGTATCGTGGTCACAGAAGTCATCAATATGGGGCGGAATCGAACGATGGCCGCGTCGACGATGGCCTGGTGGACCGTGGCCCCCTGCGCGAGACGATGATTGGCGAAATCCAGCAGAACAATCGTGTATTCCACCACAATGCCAATCATCATGATGATGCCCATAAATGACTGGATGTTCAGCCGTGTGTCCCAGAATGTCAGGACGACAGCCACGCCGACAAAACCCAATGGGACCGTGACCATCACGATCAAGGGATCCAGGAAGGATCGGAACTGAGCCACCATCACGAGGTAGACAAGTAACGTAGACAGCACCAGACCGAGAGCGAAATCGACGAAGGAATCTCTCATCGATCGAATCTCACCCTGCAGTTCGACCGTGAATCCAGTGAAGCCTGCACCAGCCACCTTATATCGAGTCGGCGCATTCAGGCCGACAGCTGTCAATGTGTCCTGAAACCAAACGGGATACTGAGCGACCGCGGCTCGGGAATCCGCCGCTGCCTGCAGCTGCAGCGGATGGTCTGCTGCAGTGACCGCCGTCTCGATGTCGCCCACCACGGTCCCCAGGTCGAAACCGGGCAGAACATTGGCATAAACGTCGGTCACTCGGGTGATATTTCGGTGATTGATGACCGACGGGCCTTTGACATTCGTAATGATGTCAGCCACTTCCTCAAGGAATACGATCGGACTGTCAGCTCCACCGCCTTTGACCGGGATCTTGCGCAACGTGTCCAGAGAGTTGATCTGTTCTTCGTAGTATTGAGTTCCGAGGAAGTAATGATTGCCGTTCTTGGGATCAATCCAGAACGCAGGGTCAAAATTGATCGAGCTGTTGGTGGAACTCACGAGACACTTCATGACTTCTTCCGGCGAGACACCTCGGTCGAGCGCTTTGATACGATCGATCTCCACTCGAATCATTGGATAATCGATCCGCTGGGCGACGCGCACGTCGATCGCACCAGGCACAACTTCAATGGTTTCAATGAGGTGATCGGCGATTTTGTGAGCCGTTTCGAGCGTGTAGCCCGTGATCTGCAAATGGATCGGGGACGGTTCTCCCATATTGAGCGCGGCTGTCAGGATTCCGCCCGTGTCGAAGGCGAAGTCCACATCTGGAAACTGGTCGTTAAGCTTCTCTCTCAGTGTGCCAACAATATCGAACACGTCGCGTCGACCCGGTTTCAATTGAACCAGGATGAACGAATCCATCGGTCCGGTATTGGGCGTGTAAGCGGCGGGCCAGTCAAGCAGCACTCCAATATTCGCAATCAGCATGCTGCAAAATGAATCGTCTTTGGCCGCTTTGACTTCGACCTCTGTAAGAACTCGGTCTTCACCGCCGGCGTATTTTTCCTTCGTGACGGGATAGACTGACTCTGCGGTTGGGTTATCCGGAGCCGGATCACCGAGTTCTGAGACAATGACGTTTTCTATTTGCCTGACGATGTCGCGTGAAAGTTCCAGTTTAGTACCTGAGGGAGCTCGCACGTAAATCGTAAACTGCCCGGAGTCAACCGGTGGAAACAGTTCTCGGCCAGTGTTCCCTGCCATGAAGAGCGACAGCACGAACAAGACGGCGGCGACACCCAGAACCAGCCAGCGAGCTTTCAGGGACCCCAACAGCAGCACGCGATAGCCCTCAACCAGCCAGCCTTTTGCCTGATCGGCGCTGTCAACGATCTCAGTTTTTGCGGCGGCACTCTTCTGCATGAGTTTGGCCGCTGCGACCGGCACAAAGAAAATGGCGATCAGGAACGAGGCCACAACTGCGAACAGGACGGCGACCGCCAGGGGAGTGAACAGAAACTTTGCGAGACCCGACAGGAAGATGACCGGGAAAAATACCACCATAAAGGTGACGGTCGACACGAACAGCGGCACGATCACTTCGTGTGTCCCGTCAAGGGCGGCTCGCAGATGGCCCTTATCCATCTGCATGTGGCGTTCCACGTTGTCCAGCACCACGATGGCCTGGTCGATCAATATTCCGACCGCAAGGGCCAGACCGCCCAACGTCATGGCATTAATCGTGTTGCCCGTGAAGTACAGACCGATCAGCGACGTCAGAATCGAAATTGGAATCGCCAGCACGATCACCAGGGTCGCTCGAAAGTTGCGAAGAAACAGAAAGACAACTCCACCGGCGAACAATGCGCCGAGCAGACCGGCAATCCACAGAGCATCAACGCTTTCGCGTACTTTGACGGACTGGTCCATGACCACTTCAAGATTCAGATTGACCATCTTGGGATCATCGGAACCGTCAGGTCGCTGGCGTTCTTCTTTCAGACGAAGAGTAATCTCCTCCAGCTTTTCGTGAATGCGGTCGACAATTTCGATCGTGTTCGAACCAGGCTGGCGATAGACAGGAACGTAAACCAGCGGCCTGCCGTTAACGCGCACGATGTTCGACTGGATCTGCTTCGTGTCTTTGACTTCACCCACATCTTTAAATAACACCGGCTGACCGCCCGGTCCGATCTTGATGGGAGCGTCATTGAGCTTGGCGACTTTGTCGGGGATCGCATTGGTGTAAATATAGAATTCTCTGTCGCCGATTTTGGCGCTGCCGGCCGGAATGAGTACGTTCTGGCGTCGCAGCGCCGCATGGACCTCCATGATCGAAAGGTTATGAGCGACCAGCTTGTTCGGATCGACATATGCCAGGATACGACGCAGCGTTCCACCGTTGACCGCAGGTGCAATAACTCCGGAAATCGACTGCAGATTGTTCCGCAGGTTTTTGTAGGCGACGTCGTAGAGTTCTGCATCGGTCATGTCGGGATTGGACACCGACACAAGGCACAGCGGAACACTGGCAGTCGGATCGAACGGCATGACCATCGGCGGGATCGTGCCGGGAGGCAGGTAAAACATGTCGCTCATCGCATACATGCTGACCTGACTGAGTGCTTCCGCCTGACTGACATCGGGATGAAAAAAGTCCTTGACCACACAGACGCCCTGCATGGCCTTGGCCTCCTGGTGCTCGATACCGGACGACTGTCCCGTCCAGCGTTGCAGGCGGCTCATGATGTCCTGTTCCATGACTTCCGGCGGCATGCCAGGATAGAAACAGACAATCTGGGCGGCCGATGTTTTAAACGTCGGCAGCAGGTCAGCGGGAATTTTCAGTACGCTGATGCCGCCGATCACGGCCACCATCAGCACGATCACAATGACCAGGTAAGGGTTCCTGAGCGCAGCTCGAATCATGAATTGAAGATTTCCAGAAGCGCCGTTTGGCGAATCGAGCGGTGCGGACTGCACCAGTTTGCCGGGTCAGTGCTCTGTCAGTCATGAACGGGGATGCGCCACCGAATCTGCCGGCGACTCAGGATCGTCTCATGCACCCGCAATGTCAGTAGCCAACATTCCATCAGATGGGGCTAGGTGACAGTGTCGCAGAATTGCCCGGCACGAACAATGCCGCCAAACTCGCGAAGCAGTGGCACGGCATCAATCGCCCTGTGCAGATTCAACGAGCCAGTGCGGCGGTTCCAGCCACCGTGAAGACCGCCAAGATGGCGATCCAGACGATCCCCAGTCCGTGCCAGAACCATCCGCAGAAGCTGACGCCCCAGGAATACTCGTGGTCATAGTGGTCGGTCAGAGCCCGCAGGTAAACGAAGACCACGAAGAGCAGTGCGACGACGACGTGAATGGCATGCAGCAGAATGAAGGCGAATGCAGCGTGCTTGATCCCGGTCGCGATATCGACACTGTGCTGAGTGATGAGAGATTGAAGGCCGTATGCCTGGACACTGACGAACGTGCTTCCGGCGGCCAGTGCGAGCACCAGACAACGCCGAAACTCCTGCTGGCGTTCCAATCTGACGAACCCCGACGCGCGGACGAGTTGCCAGCTTCCGGATCCAAGCAAACCCGTACTGACGATGAAGGAGGCAATGACAGCAATTCGATTTGAGATGACTGCAGGTGGGGTGAGCGATCCCGCCAGCCAGGCGGTTCCCAGAGCGACCGAGAGAACGACGACCGCAACGAGAAAAAACACAACAGCAAACGCACCCGGTTTTTGCAGGTGCCGGCCGAATTCGTACTGTAGTTCCTGAACGTGCATCATGTTGCTCGGCACGAGGAGGTTACCGGACGCGGGCTGGAAATGACTGTCCTGAGATTCGAAGCGCACGACGTCCCGAAGTCGAACCACAGACGTTGCTTTAGCTTTCCCAGCGAGTCTTCATGAATTCAAGCCCCTGCCTGGCCAGCTCCAGTTCGGTGTCGTACATCCGTCGCCAGATGCAGGTGGCGGCAGCCAGCTCGGGCAGAGCCAGGCCAAACGCTTCAATCATCAAATAGCCGTCGTCGTATCCGACCTCCTTCAGCGCTGCAAAAGATTCGTCCCAGTTGACTCCGCCGGCTCCAGGTGTGGAGCGGTCGTTTTCCGAAATGTGCACATGCACCATGTACTCAGAACAGGCCTTGACGGCTTGTGTAATGGATTTTTCTTCAATGTTGGCGTGGAACGTGTCGTACATCGTTCGTACATTTGGATGACTGACTTCCCGACAGAATCGGGCGGCATCTGCAGCGGTATTCAGGAAGTAGCATTCGAAACGGTTAAGGTATTCGACAACCAGAGTCACGTCGTTGGCCCGCGCGTGGTCTGCGACTTCAGACAACACGTCCTTGCACCAATTCCACTCGTCGTCTGTCCGACCGGCACCGGAGAACTGACCCAGCGTCGAATGAATTGGTCCGCACAAATGTGTCGCCCCGCTGACCGCACAAATGTCAACGGCCTGCTTGAGATGACTGACTGCGGCTCGGCGCACCGCAGCATCCGGGGAAATCGGATTGGCGTCCGCCGCACACACAGTCACGGCCGTTGTACTGAGTTCGTTCTTTTTCAGTTCCTCTCCGATCCGGGTAAATTTAGCTTCGTCCAGGTCAAAGACGGGAAGTTCGACAGCGTCGTATCCAATTTCTTTGAGCTGTTCGAACAACGGGTAATGCTCTTCAGTGACGTCCGATGTCCACAGCAGCATATTCATTCCGTACTTGACCATTGAGGGATCTCCCGAGTATGTGTTGGAGGAAAGGATGGGCGGCTTTTGGCAGATCACAGGTCCGGACACTGCCGTGAGTCGCCGTCACACCCGGCGTTCTGACAGCAAACGCAACCCGTAACAACGACGTCCGACGCGTTTTGACGCCGGAAATCGAGTGGCACCACGAATGTTCCGGGGCCACAGGATGAGTTTCCCTTCTCAATTCTGCAAGCGAACGTCCCTGGCCGACAATCCGTCGCAATCATCGGTAGTGTTCAATGAACTATTTAGCTCATGGATATCGGTTTCTTGACGATCCGTTGTTTGTCGCCGGGACAGCTGTGCCAGACTGGCTGCGCGTCGCAGCTCCCCGCGCTCGCGCGCGTGTCGTCAAAGCGACGATTGAAGACAGTGAGGACGGGCCGTACCAGCGATTCTGTCGCGGAATACTGAGGCATCACGCCGACGACGACGTGTTCCATGCGAGCACCGCCTTTCAGAACATCTACGAGAACCTCGCGAGACAATTTCGAAAACAAATGCCCGATCGCTACGATCATCGGCCCGGTCTGCTGGGGCATATCGTCACTGAACTGCTGCTGGACAACGAAATGGCCCGGCGTGATTCGACCCTGCTTCCTCGATATTACCACGCTCTAAAATCCGTTGATTCGGACTGGGTGCAGGCGTCCGTGAATTCCATCGTTTACAAGCCGGTGAATCAACTCTCGGAGTTCATTGATGTCTTTCGCGAAATCAAGTTTCTTTACGACTACGCCGACAACGATCGATTGCTTTGGCGACTCAATCAGGTGATCGGGCGGGCAGGGCTGTCGGTCCTTGATCCTGACGTTTTTCCGGTGTTTGACCACGGTCGTCAAATGATGACAGGGCAGGCCGATGCGCTACTGGAATCATGCCAGGTCGTCTGACGCCAGGCCAGTGCGGCCAGGCGAGGCCTTGTTTGGGAAGTATCTCATGTTCCCTGCCGTACCACGCGATGGAAGTGCAACTCGACTTCCTGATTGACGACTCGACGCAGACCTTCAACAAGGCAGTGAGGTTCGTGGTCGGATTCGCCCTGGCGTTTGATGTCTTTCAGGGATGTTCCCGGAAGGACCGTAAATGAAGACTGGTGAATGATCTGATTTCCGGCGTCCAGTTCCGGAACGATGAAGTGTACCGTCGCTCCGTAGCACAACATATGGTGCTGATAAGCATCCTCGTAGGGCCGAAATCCCGGAAAGGACGGCAACAGCCCGTGGTGCAGGTTGATGATGCGCCCGCCCGCAAACTTCCAGCATAGTTCGGCCGGCAGGACTCGCATGAAACGCGCCAGAACGATGTAGTCAACATCATACTCATCCAGCAGCGTCTCAAGCCGATCGTATTCCGGATTGCCCGCAGCATCGCCGATATTGTGCCAGGGCACTGCAAACTGTTCCGCCACGCTGTGGCAGGCATCACGATTTCCGATCATGACCGCCGCTTCCGCCGGCAACAGTCGATCGCGAATTGCCCGCAGGATGGCCAGCGGATGCTCGGTCCGGTAGGTGGTACAGATGGCAATTCTAGGGATGCGTTGGTATTCGGACCGGGCCCACACGCGAATCTGCAATCCGCGATGCTGACCAATCTGATGGAGGTGATCGCGAAGCACTGCAACTCCACCCTGATCGTCAGGCCAGTTAATTCGCAGCAACATGGCAAACAAGTGCTCAGTGTCGCGGTCGTACATCTGGATTTCGAAGATATTGGCTCCCACACCTGTCACATAGTGGACAATAGGATCCGCGAGTCCGTGAGTGTCCGGCCCGGCCGCTGTGATAATGACCTGCATGCTGAATTTGTCCGTTTTGTCAGAATGACGAAGCAATTCTTCGATCGATCGAACCCGCGGGTCCTCGCGGTGCGGAAACACGCCGCACTCAGAATTGGCAGCGTTTCTGCTGCTCCCTGATTCCTTTTCGATCTGGAAACATGAAACAGTGACCAAGGATGCTCTGATCGTCGGGGCCGGACGGGGGCTGATCTTGAGCCAAACCGTCGTTTCGCGTTAGAAATCGGAAAAATACAGGCGTCACCCGGTGACCGCCAGAGCGCACACGTTTGAGCCGTCAGATGACGGGCTTAGAGTCTGGGCTGGATAAAAACAATGGATTGGTAGCCTGTCCGGCGGAACCCCAGGCTCATTTCCTACATCATAAGCAATTGCGTGGAGACCGGGGCATGGACGCCTGGAAGCAAACACTTCGATTCATCAAGTTCATTCAACCGGCCATGGCGACGGCGCTCGCCGTACTGCTGCTGATGACGCTGCTGCTGGGCTGGATTTCGATCTGCGGGACTTCGTCCCTGGCCGGCGGAGCATGGTGTGCGACTATTGCCGGAGGCGTTGCGGTGGCGTCGCTGCTCGAGCGACTGATCGCTCACCGCACCATGCTGACACTGGCGGCCAGTGTGTTGGCGGTGTTGTCGGCTGTGACTGGTCCGGTTGCGTACGAAACGTGTCTCAGACTGGGCGTCGGATCAGGGCTGCCACAGATCGCGATCTGGTTGACAGCCGCGATCCCGGCCTTCGTTGGCTCTGTCGCGGCTGGATTATTGGTTAGCTCCGCGGCGCCGAGTGGTGCTGCACGGCGGCTGATCGGAATGGTCGCAGGTGCTTTGTTGTTTGGAAGCCACGCCTGGATGTCGCATTCTTTCGGCTTCACGACCGCGATCCTGGCCTCCTTTGTTTCATGGATCGCGATCCATGAAACAGCAACCACTGCTGATCGACGGGAAACTCGTTCTGCAGCCTGGCAACGGATTTGGATTCTGCAGTCACTGCTGTCTGTTGCCGCGGGAATGGGGCTCGTTGCTGGAGGCATGATTCTTCACCGGGTGTTTGCCGTGTCATTGATCACGATTTCTGCGAGCACGGTGCTGGCGGGAATCACTCTACTGCTGGCGATGCTCCCGATTCTGCAGTTGAGAAAGCGACCATGGATGGTCTGGCTCTGCTGCATGGGTCTGTTGGCCATTTCGCCATGGTGTTTCACTCTCTTGATTGGGTGGAATCTGCATCTTCGGGCGACGACGTCGACCGGCATCGGGATGGTCTTTTATCACGGACTGCAACTTGCACTCTGGTCTGTTCTGACGCTCATGGCGACGAATGCAGGCAGCCAGGTCGTTGGAGGCAGCGAACGCTCTGCTTCACAGGCTCGCCTGGCACTGATGTGTGTGGGAGCCGCAATCGCATGTGGACTTACTGAATTCGCAGTCGGCCCAAATACCATCGCCCTCGCGGCGATTTCCATCATCGCTGGAATCCCGGTCGGCCTGCTGCTGCAGGTACCAGCAAACAGCCGCAGCTTTCACCTGTTGAGGCTAACCGGTTCGGTCTTAGCTGTGGCTGCCATCGGAGCCATGGTGGCCTCACCGCCCGATCTGTCCGGCCCATCACGTTTGCTGTTCACAATGCGACCGCTTGCCGCAGTGCACCGTGGGATCGACCAGGAAATGATCCCTGAAACTGACGCGGCCCGTATGATTGCAAGTCAGGAATCGGCCGAAGGAACCGTGACAAAGTGGAAGACTCAGGCTGACGTGGTGGAAATCAGAGTGAACGGTCAGCAGGTCAGTGCTGTCTCCACCAATACGTCGACAACACCTCAGCCCGCTGCAGAAATTTTGACGTGTGTTCTGCCGCTGATTGTGCATCCACATCCAGGGACGGTCATGTTGCTGGACGACTATTCGGGTGTGGCGGTCGCAACCTGCGAGGAGTTTCCTCTGCACCGGATTGTTGTCGTCAAACCTGGAGCCATCTCCGGGACTGACAGCACGACTGCGAAATCGGTGGATGAACGAATCCACTCACTGTCCTCACCTCCCGAAATGGTCATCCGCAACGGGTCGATTGCTCCGGTTGATGTCGTGATCTCCATGGTGACCGACCCCGTCAGAGGCGCATCACTGGCACGGCTGTCGCAGTCGTGGTTTCAGGCCGCTTCCGAACGACTGGCTCCTGATGGGGTGTATTGTCAGCGAATTCGCCTGCAGCACATTGGCCAGGGCAGTCTGCTGCGCCTGCTGGGGCGTGCATCGGCTGTCTTCGATAAAGTGGCGGTGGTACAGTTGTTGCCAGGAGAAATTGCACTGCTGGCCAGTAATTCTGAAGTGCCTCTGCTGGACGAGGGAGTGCTGGCTCGCATGGAGCGTCAGCACGTGCGCCGCCAATTGGGTCGCTGCGGCTGGGACTGGTGTCAGCTGGCGGCACTTGCAATTGTCGACTCTGCCGATCCCATCGGTCTGTGGACCCACAATGACCTGCCAGCGGTCGCTGACGCGACGACCGGCCTGGTCGGCTTGCGCCTGGGCTGGGAGACCGTGCGACCTTCGAACCATGGGGTCAGTATTCATCAACTACTCGGACCTCATCAGGTGCGAATTGCAGAGGCCGTGCCGACTGGTCCAGCTCACGACGAGTTCCGCCGCCGCATCAGCGCGTACGCCCAGCAGGTCGAAATCTTTACAGCGTTCCCCGATGAACCGTGGATCTATCGTAAGTCGCTGAAAATCGAGATGCAGCGCAATCAACGCCCGCCGGAAGAAGAAATCCGCGACGGACAGATTCATCGTCACATCCATCCTCTCGATGAGTATCGCAAATCCTATTTCACAACGCTGGGAAAACTGCTGCAACAGGTACGGTCGGGAACGCTGTCCGTATCCGACATGCGCAAGTTGAGTGACTACTCGGTGGACTACGAGCCGCTGATATCGGACTTTGCGCACCACGAACTCGTTCAGATCCACGAATTGGCAGGTCACCCCTCACCAACTGAAGAATTCAAGCATCGTTTGCATACCGTGAACTACACACAACCCGGCGACTACTCGATCCGCACAGTCGTGGCTGCGTTGAAACAGCTGACCGATCAACCGGAACTCATGGCCAATGACGCCGATCGGTTCGATCAGCTCAACAGTCTCGTCCAGGAGTTGATCCTGAGGTGGGAATCTCGCACGAGCTTTGAGTCTCGATCGGCAGTCCGTATGCAGCGCGATGTTGAACTATCCATCACAACAGTTCAATCGGCCCTGAACCAGCTCGAGCAATTGGCGGGCTCCGCAGGCAAGACGCGTGCAGCGTTTCTGACACGCCGACATTTTGTGTCGGCCGCGCTGATTGGTCCGTTGAGACAATACAGGGATCAGGTGCTGGCCCACCGAGCGAAACATGGACCATTAGTCAGTTCAATTGCAGACATTGACGTGGAACCGCCGGGCAGCAAAGAATTGCCAATGCTGCTGGATCAACCGAACACGAACTGATACCGAGTTTCAGTGTTCGGTCCAGCGCGCTACGGAATCCCACGGACAATCGAGGGACCAATCAGACGAGTCAGCCAAACAGGCAGCTTCTGCCAGACTCGAATGACGCGATCATACCTGCCGCTGCCAGGGCGCATGTCGCTGACTTCACCATGCCGCACATAGTACTGCCAGATGGCTGGTGATTCTTCGGCCCCCCACTGCTTCTTGAATTTCCATGTTCCGGCTTCCGGTGAACTGCGGCCGAAGTCGAACGCCTTCTGACCACGTTCAACCGAACGCTTCAATGCATGCCAGTACATCAGCATGTTGCAGCTGGTGCGGTTGTGTTCCCGCAGTGAACTCGCGCTGGGGATGAGTGTTACTCCGGGTCCATGGAGCAGCAGCCCGGACGCAATTGGCATGTCATTGAAATGCACGCTGCAAATCTCGGCCGCGTCTCCAAACTCTGAAAGCATTGATGCAAACAACCTCTTCGAGAACGGGGGGGTTCCCAGATCTCGCATGTTTCGACAGAAGATCGAATAGAACTCGTCCAGCCGTTCGGCACCTCCGACATGTGCGGAGAGCGATTCATTATTCAACGGCTTGCGAATTTGACTCCGGACTTTCGATTTCAGGCCATTCCACAGTTCATCGGCCGTTTCCGGTAGCGGCAGGCGCATGTGCACCTTTTCAGTGCTGGCCGCATTCAGGCCAGGATGACCAACCTGTCGCTCGTGACGTAATTCCAGATGCTTTGCATCCAGTTGATCGGCAAGCACAATCGCAGCGTCAACCAGATCACTCGCGACGCCGGCAGAATCTGCGAGAACACCCCCGGTATTGAGATAGGGCTGACTGACCAGGAACCGCCCGAAAATCGGACCGCTGATAAACATCAGCGGCAGGACACCGACGATTGAGTCGGCCTGAGTCGCCCACAGGAAGTGTGGGCGATGTTGCAATGCGGTTCGAAACACGGCACCCCACTCACTGCGCAGGTGAAAACCGGCATACCCAAATCGTTCGAGATATCGGTTCCAGCCGCTCGGAGGCTGACTGGCCACATGGACGCCCGCTTTCGCTGTCGGTGATGTTTGTGCTGCGGTCATCTTGTTTTCGTGAGCTAGGTGGAACGGCAGAACAGTTCGAACAATCGA
Organism: Planctomycetaceae bacterium; assembly: GCA_039831615.1. Lineage (GTDB taxonomy): Bacteria > Planctomycetota > Planctomycetia > Planctomycetales > Planctomycetaceae > S139-18. The sequence continues at coordinate 9,170 of JBDOMX010000085.1, read as the reverse complement.
CTACGCCGGAACCAATTCGGATTCTTCAGCCGGTCGCCGAATCCGGGCTGCCAGTTGCGGACTGAGTGACCGGTACGTTTGGACAACTTTTGCCATTCGGTGAGCAAACGAGAATCTTTCTTCGATGGCCAGACGGCCTTCTGCTGCAAGGCCTTCCCGGAGATCAGCCGACTGCAGGCACCGCCGAATACCATCGGTCAGCGCAGCAGTATTGTCAGTTGGTACAACAAGGCCATTGTGTCCGTTTTGTACAAGTCGCGGGATGCCGTTCACGTTCGTCGTGACCACTGCCCGTTGTGAGGCCATGGCTTCCAGCACCACATTTGGCAGACCTTCTCGCAGGCTGCTGAGTACATAAATGTCAATTGCTCGATAAAGTTCCCGCGGATCATCCAGGAATCCTGCCAGACGAACTCGTTGTTGCAACTCTAAACGTTCGATCTGATTCTGCAGTGCCTCCCTGAGGTGACCTTCGCCGGCGATGATGACGCCGATGTGGTGGCCTTCATTGACCAACTGCCTGACTGCATTCAGAAGTTGGTCGAATCCTTTTTCTTCCGACAGTCGACCGACGGCGCCCAGCAACATCTGATCGGGACCAAACCCGAAACGCGCCTTCTCAGCGGCTGTCGGTGGTTGAGTATCATAGTCGGTGTGGACAATTGCGTTGTCAATCAGTGTGAGTCGATCCTCGAGAACACCAATATCACGACATCGTTCGACGAGATCCTGTGACACACAGAGAACGCGTTGATATCGCTTCATGCAGACGCGGTCAATATGATAGTAAAGCGGCGTACGCGAGGTAAATCGAACCCATCCATGAGCCGTTGTGACCAAATGCATCCGGTGAAACAACCGAACGACGAGGCCCAAAAAGTTACTCTTGTAGTCGTGGCCATGCCAGATCGCAACGTTGCGTTCCTTGCACAGGCGAATGGCTTTGCTGACGATACTCACATCCAGCGGACCTCGATCGTCGATGCCAATGATTCGCGCGCCGGACGCGGCGGCACGCGATTCCAAAGCAGCGAACCCTATATCACCGCGTGGCCTCATGAACATACAGGCGGACTCAATGCCATACTGTTCAAGGAATCGAGGTGAATTGAGAATTGTCTTCTCCGGACCACCACCTGTTCCGGTGACGACGCGGGTGTGAAGTACTACCGGACGCTGTTTTGTGTTTCTTGACATGAATTGACAGAGTATGGGTAAGACAGTGAAGAATGAAAGACAGAGTTGCCGTCGGCTCCTCATGGAGCGCCCGACGGCAACGTCGTTGACCGTTGATGGCTGGTCCTATGGCATCATTTCTCCATACATCGTGCCGTAGGTTTCCAGCATGTGCTCGAGTGAAAAACGCCTGCGTGCCGTGAGATTTCCGGCAAAGCCAATTTCCGAACGCTCATCGATGTTCATGGCAAGTGACACCAGCCGTTGGGCCAGGGCTTTGTCATCACCCGCATTGCACAGATATCCTGAGACGCCGTCGCTGATCATTTCCGGAAGACCGCCGACGCTGGTCGCCACGACGGGAAGTTCGGCTGCCATGGCTTCAATCACGGTGAGCGGGATTCCTTCGCTGATACTCGACAGCAGGAACGCATCGGAAGCCGCCAGCAGGCTTGTCACATCGTCACGTGTTCCAGCCAGAACCACATGTTCGCGCAGGTCGAGGTTCGAGATCGTGGTTTCAATGGCCGATCGTTCGTCACCGTCACCGGCAAGCAGCAGTCGAATCGTGGGGTAGTTGCGACGAGCACGGTCGATGGCTCGCAACGCCGTCTGATGATCTTTCAGTTTGTGCAAACGCGCCACCTGGAGCGTTAGAAAATCATTATCGTCGAATCCAAATTCCCGACGGATTGCTGTACGAGCCCCTGGAGGGACCGTTGACCGATCGTGGAGATCGGCACCGTTGTAGACCAGCTCGACTCGATGTCCCGGCAGGCCTTCGTTGTCGATCAAAGCCTGCCGGACCGAACGTCCACAACCAGCAATCCGGTCCTGCTTCTTCAGGAGAAGGCGATTGACGACGGACCGTTTCAGGCTCGGCATGTCAGGGAAATGTCGACCGTGCTCGGTGAACAGCACTGGAGTACGACCCAACAATCCGCGACTCAACATTGCCTGAAAAAACGGAGTGTATTGATGAGCGTGCAGCAGGGACACGTTCTCTCGCTGTACCAGATTGTTCAGTCGCCTCGCGCAGGCCGGATCGATTCCGGTCCCGCGATGTAAATGTTCCACCATGAAGCCATCGTTCTGTAGTCGTTCTCCGATTTCTCCGATTTCATCGAGGACGGCCACCATGGTACGAAACTCAGCTGTGAGTTCACGGACCAGATGGTCGACCAGTACTTCCGCACCGCCAACACCCAGTGCATGGATGACGTGGCAGACAGTCGGACGCGTCTCCTTCGAGTTGAAGGCACGCGATGTTTCGGAAACCGTTTCAGGCATGATTGTTTTCACAGCTTGTTAACTCAGATTCTTCGCCACATCGCAACGAGTGTGCGTTTCCATTGACGATGACTGAACAAACGCGGCAGGATCGAAATCCACTGCCTGGGTGATTTCAGAAGTTGCTTCACGCGGATTGCCTGAGGGACAAACATTCTCCATTCGTCTGCACACCAGGGTCTATCGGCAGGTTTCGCGTATTGGTTTCGGTGCGTCCGGTGATAGACGTCTCGCAGTCCTTCCGTCATCACAATGGAAAAGCAGCGGGCCGTCAGGTGCCTGTCGCCGAAGGTGTAGAGATCCCGCCAGGCGGCATCGTTCAGTTCGTCAGCTTTTTCGCGCATCCTCATGACCAGTTCGGAATCGTCGCAGCAGGACGCCGCGATTCGGAGGACGTTGGCCTTGCGGAAGTCCTGCGCGGCCCATGCTTCGGTGACGTACTCCAGCTTCGCGGGCTCACTGAGTGTCGGCCGTTCATTATCTGTCATCCAGCGTCCGTAGTGGCACAAAGTGCTGCGGACGTAGTCGTACATTGGACCGCGCCGGTCAGCTTCGTCCATTTTTGCCAGGTAACGCCCCAGAGCTGTCAGACACACGCTGTACGACCAGCGAAATTCTGCATCCAGCAGATTGAGTTCGTCGAGATTCTGCTCCGGATGCACGACACGCCGAATCAGCTCTTCCGCCTTGATCAGATATCGTTCTTCTTTCGAGACTTCCCAACCATCCAGCAGCACACTGATTGAATTGCCGGACCCGCGGCCCGGCCCGTGGTAATCCGCCGTCACGGTTGCTGTGGCCTGGCCGGTTGGATCGCCGTCCAGTAAACCAAAGACGGCAGACGCTCCGTCGTCCATACCAATGACCCAGTCGGCCAGTGATCGCACGGAGGCAGCTGCCTCGGGATTTCCGGTGAGATAATAGTAATAAAGCAGGCCAGTGGAGTAATTGTGCTCGTTGCTCGGGCCGCCGCCGTAATCGCTGCCAGTCGGTGTATTGTGACGTGAATACGTTCGATGAGTGGCAGTTTTGGCATCAACATAATGGTCAGTATGCCAGAACAGCCCTCCGTTGAATTCGCGGCGATCTTCTGTGGTATGGTAGATGTCGATATCCATGACGTGACGTGCCAGCGGATCGAACAGGTCCTGCCACGCCGGATCTCCTGAAACCATCAGGTTGAGAATCCCGCCGTAAATCAGATCGAACTGATTATTGTAATGTGAGATGACCGTGTTCCGGCCGGCGTAGTGTGTCTGTTCATGGTCAGCAGGCACCTCACCAAAGTTGCGCCAGCCGTATTCATCGATCGATTCGCGGCGGGCGACCAGGCTGCAGCTCCCGGACGTCGCTTCCTGCAGCCATTTCGAATACCGACGAGCGTGGTTGTCTGTTGATACGGTGGCTGCTGAACTGAAACCGTCCGGGCACCAATCAAAGACGCCAGCCTGCTTAACTGATTCTGCAGACTGGATCATTCTGCACGTGTCGTTCACCCAGTTCAGCGAAGTCAACCATTCGTTATTCGGCGCTGTTGACAACCAGATCGACTGAGTGCTTTGTTCGCCACCCTGCAATTCGTAGTGGCAGCCGTCGGAAACAGGGAATAACTCGGCAGTCAGACTGCCATTTCTAACCGACACTCCCGACGGAAATTTCTGCCAGAAGTCCGGAATGACGATCGATAGCTGTCGCCCGTCGTGCTCCAGCGCGAGGGCAGGTTCACCGCGGCATCCACGTAAAGTGCCAGCCGCGCTCGCGGCCTCGTAGCCTCGGTCGGTGGCCGATGACGTCCCATCAGCAGCGACATGATTTGTGCACCCCCACGCAGGCCCGCCACTGCCTTTCTGGATAATTCGGAGTTCTGAGGTCGCGGATTGCTGTCGAACAACGGCGTTTGCCTCCGGCTTCCAGCGAACAGAGGCCTGTGCAGCCGAGTGCAGACAGGCTTCGAGATGCAATCCCGAGAAGAGAAACGATCCGGCATCGCCGAGGTCCCAGAGGCCTCCCTGATGACGTGCCCGGCGGGAGTTTAACAGCCGTGTGTGCAACTGAGCGAAGCCTGCGGTGGGCCATATTTCGATGCGTACCTGCAATGAGATGTGATGATCGGCTCGCAGATTCCCGGCAAGACGAAACACCGAACGGACCGGTCCTTCGGACTCTCTCACTATCTCACCATATTCAATTTCAGCGACGGAGCCGTCTGATGAAATGAGACGCGGCACAACATCCCATTCTGTTAAATCCGGAGGATTTGCAAACGGGTCAGAACGGTGAAAAGTAATGCGTTGTCCGGTGAACTGCAGCGTCACACGTGGCGCATCGTCGATACTGCTGGAATCGGACTGTGGCCTTGAATCCAGCTGAAGTTGACAGGGCCCGCTGCTCCGATCGGGTAGCGCAATCCACGACGCCAGGATCCAGCGTACGCTGCCATCACTCCAGCGGCTGAGAACTTCGGCCTGAGCAGTCGTGGATTCATCTGCGGACAGGATCTGCGCCGATGCGATGTCGGAGATCTGTCCTTTGGCAAGGCAAAGACCGCCGCTGACCGGTCTTGTTGTCCCGGTCGACGCGGACGCAGCACGCAGATCGAATGGAACCTCGACGACGTGTGCAGATGATCGGGGCTTACGAACCGGATCGTGATTCCTGCGCGAGTTCATCCCACCGCTACCTCACACACCTGGTTTCGTACGGCACCGGAACATTCCTCCTGCGGACGTCCCCACATTTGCAGCCATCGGCCCAGGACCAGCAGCGACCACAACACCTGACCATACTGGCCACGGTGGCTGCAGTGCTGGTCATACATTCGTCGCGCTTCGGCTATGTCAACATAGTCAGCGATCGATGCTGATTCCTGCAACACAACATCCTGAAACTGTGATTGCAGCGGGCCGCGGAGCCATTCGTCTACCGGCAGTTCGAATCCCTGCTTACGACGATGAGCCAGTCCCGGTGGCAGTTTTGGTTCGTAAATCTGTTTGAGAATCCACTTACGGGAACCATTTCGAATCTTCATCGATGAGGGCATCTTCGCGGCGAGCTCAAGGAGACTGACATCGAGCAGGGGTGGTCGAACTTCCAGTCCGAATGCCATGCTGGCGCGATCAACTTTGGTCAGGAAATCATCGGGCAGCATGATCTCCGTGTCGGCGGCCAGCATTCCACTCAATGCGTCGCGGGCGCCGGCACGGTAGGCATGCTCCACCGCTGCTTCCGGTCGATGGTCCTGCAATAGCGACGCGAACGCCGGATTTAACAACCGACCTCGGAGTTCCAGGCGACAGGCTGAAAGTGTGTTCGCGTAAGCCGCAGCAGGATTTGTCGAAAGATTCTGCAGCAGCGATTTGAGACGCAATGGTCGTGGCAGCCAGTCGGCTTTCGGCCACAACGTCGCAACAGGCCTGAGCACATGCTGGCAGAACCATTGGGGCAGCATCGCACGAATCGCGGCCTCTGTCAGATCATGGCTGTACCGATTGTAACCGCCAAAACCTTCGTCTCCACCATCCCCGGACAGAACAACCTTGACGTGCTTCGAAGCTACGCGTGCCACCGCCATGCTTGGGATGGCTGAGGCATCAGCGAAGGGTTCATCGTAGAAACGAACAAGCTCATCCAGATCTCGCACGGCTTCCGGGGTGACGATGTGTTCGGTGTGAACTGTTCCGAAGTGACGGGCAACTTCAGCCGCAAACGGCAATTCGCTGTACTTCTTTTCCTGAAATCCGATTGAGAACGTCTGCACCGGTGACTGGACCATACCAGCGAGTGAGGCGACAATGAGGCTGCTGTCGAGACCACCGCTCAGGAACGCTCCGACGGGAACGTCGGAGATCAGATGACTCCGCACACTTTCGTGGACGGCTGCGGCGATTCGTTCCTGCCACTCGTCATCGGATGCCTGTTCCTCATCGCTGAATGACAGTTGCCAATAGCGCCGCGGCTGCTGACAACGTCCGTTGTCAATTCGAAGAGTGTGAGCGGCCGCCAGTCTCTCAATGCGTTTGAAAATACTGCGTTCGCGTGGAATGATGCCGAATGTCAGGTAATCTTCGATCGCTGCCGGTTCAATGGTGCGGTCCACATTCGGATGGGCGAGAATCGCCTTGAGTTCCGAGCCGAACAGCAGCTTTTCTTCGTCCCTGTAGACGTAAAGTGGCTTCTGCCCCACATGATCGCGTGCCAGCAGCAGACGCCGATCAACTTCGTCCCAAAGTGCAAAGGCAAACATGCCTCGCAGGAAGCGGACACAGTCATCTCCATGGTCTTCGTACAAATGGACGATGACTTCTGTATCGGAATGCGTCCTGAAGACGTGACCTCGACCAATGAGCTGTTCACGGAGCTCCCGATAGTTGTAGATTTCTCCATTGCAGACAACCTGAATCGAATTGTCTTCGTTGCCGATTGGCTGGTCGCCGCCGGCCAGATCGATGATTGCCAGTCGACGGTGGATCAGTCCAACATTTCGCGACTGAAACAGCCCTTCGCCGTCGGGTCCACGGTGAGCAATCGCATCGCCCATTCTGCGCAGCTGCAACCGTTCCGCCGGGCGATGAGGATCGGTATAAACAAGTCCGGCGATGCCGCACATGGCTCTGTCCGCTGTGACCGCTGCAAACGTTAAAATCCATTCTCAGATGAGGACGGACCATCGCAGCAACCATAGGTCGGGAATGCCGGGGCACATGCAGATTGGACACAAACCAGGAGGGAGCTGAGGCGAAGGATCCGGCCGACACGGGTTTTGCCGGCGAAGGATCCGGCATTTTCCCAAATCCGCCAGTGACACCATCGATCCAGGCGGAGCAACGGCAATTCGCCTCGAGAGCCCTCGACGTGGCACGACCATTTACACTTCAGCTGGAGACATCAAATTGATCATTATCGATGCAGCCCGCCGCTGTTGGATTCCTGCTCTGCTTGCAGCCGGAATCTGTGTGTTGCCGGCCCCCGCACAGGAGCCACCCGACTCGATCCGCGTGACGGACGCCCAGGTGACGGCATTTGCTTCATTGGCCCTGAATGGAATCACGCAGGAATTTCCGAACAAGCCAGCCAACGTGATGCATTCCGTCGCAGATGTACGGTCGCCAAAACAGCTGCATCCGGCCTTCTATGGGAATTTTGACTGGCATTCCTCCGTACACGGCCACTGGATACTGGTGCGGTTGTTACGTCTCTTTCCCGACTCCGACGTCGCCGCTGAAATTCGCGCAACACTCATGAGCCAACTGACGGCCGATTTGATGATTCAGGAAGCAGCATACTTCTCAGAGGTTCGTAACAGGCAATTCGAGCGAATGTATGGCTGGGCGTGGCTGCTGCAACTCGCACGGGAGCTGCATACGTGGCCGGACGAAAACGCACAGGAATGGCGTCAGAATCTGCGGCCGCTGGAACGGGTGATCGTGCGTCGAATCAAAGAGTACCTTCCGAACCTGGCATTCCCGATTAGAGTGGGAACTCATACTGACTCAGCATTCGCACTGGCAATGGAACTTGACTACGCTCGGACAGTCGGTGACAGCGAACTGGAGACACTTGTCATCAGCAAGGCCAAACAGTTCTACCTGAATGACAAGGACTATCCGGCGCACTACGAACCATCGGGACACGACTTTTTTTCATCCGGATTCAACGAAGCGGACCTCATGCGGCGTGTGCTCGAGCCCACCGTGTATTCTGAATGGCTCAACGGATTCCTGCCAGGCCTCTCGGAGAATACGCTGGGGCCGATGATGGTCCCCGTCCAGGTCGCAGATGTCACCGACGGGCATTTGGTGCACCTGGCGGGGCTCGATTTTTCCCGCGCCTGGACAATGGCAGGTATCGCAGCAGCGCTTCCTGTCGATGATTCACGGCACACGGTTCTATCGAACAGCATTCCCGCCCATGAAGCGGCCGGGTTAAAGTACGTCAACAGCGGCCACTACGAAGGCGATCACTGGTTAGCCACATTTGCCGTCTATTATCTGACGGAAAGCGGTATTCGCCGTCGGTGAGATCTCCGTTTCCCTGTGACCTGCCATTCGAATTAGCTCGACCATGACACAGGGGTCATGCTACAATCCATCGCCCAGTTCGTCGCGAAGACAAGCCAGTGCGGAGTGATCCGGTTCACTCACAAAGTTCTTTGCTCACGTTGATCCGAGCGGCGAAGAATTCCCGGAAGGACTTATTGATCTCCCGTGACGGGCTTGCTGTCAGTGAGGAGTCGCTGCCGGGATGGTGGGCGACGCGATGAGTGTATCCAGGTCGAAGTCCGGCGGGCAGGGGCGAAAGTAATGACAGCGGAGACCAGCGAGGACGGGTCAGGCACAGCAGTTCCGCCCACCAATCAGCAGACTCCACCTCCTGAACTGCTCAACCGCCTGCTGAAATCCGTGGACAACCTGATCCGCTGTACAGCAGCCGATGGGACCCGACTGCTGTACCTGAACGACGCCGCCAGTCGCATCTACGGCCGCCCCGTCGAGGAATTACGAATCGCTCCGGCATTCTGGCTGCAAATGATTCACCCAGATGACCGGCCTGCCGTGGAAACTCGCCTGAAGAACATCACTGACGTCGGTGAGATTCAACAAGGGGTGTGACCGGCATGCCGCCGGTCTAAGCGATGCAGGTTACGTGATTTGAGAGAAGTTGCCTGTGCGGATGAAGCTGCGTCTGTTCCCGGTTAATGCGTTCGG
>JBDOMX010000396.1:0-9372 GCA_039831615.1 Planctomycetaceae bacterium | reverse complement strand
CAAAAGAGGTCACTGAGCTGGCTGAGAAAATGCAGGAATCTTTGGCCAACTCGACCAAGGCAGCAATGGCGGCTCAGGAGGCAGCAGCAGCGTTGAAGGCGGCGGAAGGTGATGTTGCGAAGGCGAATGTGCTGATTCAGAATGCCGATACAACGGTTGCCCAAACGAATACGGCCGTGGAAACGCTGAAGGAAGATGCATCGGCTTCGGATGAACTCAAGACGGCCGCACAGGAATCTGCAGCAGCGGCCGCCAAAGCTGCGGCCGCTGCAAAGGCGTCGGCCGAAAATCTGACCGCATTGGTGGCAGAAAAGAAGACCGCTGGTGACGCCGCGACCAAAGCCGCGACTGATGCCAAGACCGCTGCAGATGAGTCAAAGAAGAAATTCGAGGAAACTGTCCAGAAGTCGGTCGATCTGAAAAAGAAGTTCGACGAATTGGATGCTGCCAAATAGACCGATCATGAATTGGTTGCACAACCGGCACACGGCCACGTGGTGTGTCGGTTGAATCCAATCCAGCGCGGCCCGGACCGGTTCACGTCAGGTCGTTTCCTGTTCCGCCAGCCCGGTGTGACGCAGCAGTGCCTGCTCGCTCGGCTCGCGGCCTCGGAATTCCCGAAAAATGTCCATCGGATGACGACTGCCGCCGAGCGCCAGCACGGTATCGCGGAAGCGGCGGCCCGTTTCCGCGACCGCCGTTTCGTCATCCAGTCCAGCCTCTTCAAAAGCGGCGAACGCATCGGCGCTCAGCACTTCAGCCCATTTGTAGCTGTAATAGCCGGCTGCATATCCGCCGGCAAAAATGTGCTGGAATGAGCACAGGAATCGGTTTCCCGGCAAAGCCGGCATCGGGGATGTGGCTTCGGAGACTCGTTGAAAGACCTCAAAGGCAGATTCACCTCCATTTGGATCAAACGACGAATGCAGCTGCATGTCTGTCATGCCAAACTGCAATTGTCGCAGCATGGCCGAGGCCGCTCGGTATGTTCTTGCAGCACAGATCTTCTCAAAGAGTTCTTCCGGGAGCGTCTCACCGGTTTGATGATGCACAGCCATGCCCAGTAATGTCGGTCGGTGATAGCACCAGTTTTCCATGAACTGGCTGGGAAGTTCCACGGCATCCCATTCCACACCGTTGATTCCGGATGCGTCACGGTCGTCGATCGCCGTCAACATGTGCTGCAGGCCGTGACCGAACTCGTGGAACAGGGTTTCCACCTCACGAAACGTCATGAGCGACGGCACGTCGCCGACAGGAGGAGTGCCATTGCAGATCAGGTGAGCAATCGGCAGGCGAACTTCGGCAGGGGTGACTGATCGTGCGATGCAATCGCTCATCCATGCCCCGCCCCGTTTGGTTTGCGGGCGGGAATACGGATCCAGATAGAACGCGGCGATGAGTTCACCATTTTCATTCGTGATTTCGTAGTATCGCACATCTTCCTGCCACCGGGGCGCCTGTTCATCCGATCTGCGGAACGTGATTCCGAACAGTCGATGACACAACGCAAACAGACCTTCGAGGACGCGATCCAGGGAGAAATACGGTCGCAGTTCCTCGTCGGTGAACGCGAAGCGTTCTTCTCGAAGTCGTTCGGCCCAGAAAGCGACGTCCCAGTGTGAAAGCGAGCCATCATGGCCCTGCCCGTGCGCGAATTCAGTGATCTCATCAAGTTCGCTGCGCCCTTTTTTAAGTGAAGCGCTGAGCAGACGCTTCAACATTGCTTCGACCCGCAGTACATCGCCGGCCATCTTGCGAGACAAACTGAGTTCAGCGTAGTTTTCAAATCCAAGCAGCCTGGCCTGTGATCGCCGCAGTTGCAGAACCTCTGCGATGAGGGGTTCGTTGCTGGTTTCCCCCGTCGAAGCCCGACAAATCCAGGCTCGGTATACCGTTTCGCGAAGGTCTCGATTACGACAATGCTCCATGAACGGGCCAAAGGACGGACCATCCAGCGTGACACGCCATGGGCCCCACGCCGGAGTTGATTCCAAACCGTCGTTTTCGTCGGCCTGTGACCATGCAGCAGAAGCCATTCGACGGAAACTCTCTGGCAGCCCTTCTGCATCGCCCGCATCCATGATATCCAGATGAAACGCTTTGGTAGCGTCGAGAACGTGATTGGAAAAGTCGGTGGCGAGTTGAGACAGGCGCTGCTGGTTCCTGTTGAATTGTTCGCGATCTGCACCGTCCAGACCGATACCTGAAAGTTCTGCATTTTGAATAGCGCGCGTCGCGATGCGCCGCCGACATTCGGAAAGTTCGTTCCAGCTGTCGGAATCACGCAGTCCACACATTCCGTCGTAGAGAGGCCGGCTTTGGCTGATTCGCAGTCCAAACTGTACAACCTGCGGCTGGACCGCTTCGTGCGTCTTCCGAAGTTCATCATTGTTCATGACGCTCAACAAATGCTGCACGGGGCTCCATCCGTACTCAAAAAGCAGATCAATCTTCTCCAGGGGCACCATGAGGCTGTCCCAGCTGTTGACCGCTTGTTGTTCAGCCGATTCCAGTAATCTGCCGGCCAACTTGAGCATCTCCGCAACACCAGCCTCGACATGGCCTGGCTGGATCACATCGTACGCCGGGATTCCGGAGGACCGAAGAATTGGGTTTTCTGAATGCGCTGGTGACATAACTGTTCCGTAGTTGATGGAGGCGAACTGTTGTTGAGGTCAAGGATGATGCTGATTGCGATCCGGGAATCCGAACGTTCCCATTCACTTCAGGAGAATTGTGCAGCTGGTTCGGAGAATCGTCGATGTTCGGTTCGAACACGCTCACCAGGAATCGCCAATACGTCCCGCTGAAACTCTTGCAAGGGTAATCCGGCACAAAAAAACGAATCACGAAAAGGTCATTCGAAGTTGGCTCATCGACACGATTCGAGATTGTCGAGTCTCAGGAGTGAGGCTATAAACTGATTCCATAGCACGACGGAGTCTATCTGTTGCGTGTTGGTTGTGGTCAAAGGAGTGTGCCGCAATTCGCTAACCCGTCGCGGGTACTGCAGAGCTGGGTCCGGCTCCCTGCGATTTTCATTTACAGTCAACGGTGCTGGCAGATGAGTAGATATCAGATCGGTCTTGAGCTTGGTGAGTCAATAGAGGTTGGTGGCCATAACGTGACTGTACATCGCATCGATGACGAACTTCAGCAGGCAGTGCTTGAGATTGAAAATCCTGATGGTTCGATCGAGATGGTGTCGATTGATGTCGTATCCCTGCGGGTAACAGAGCCCGTACTCGTCTGACCGCCGGTGAGCGGTGCCCCGGTTTGTCGACGACGCAGAATGCAGCCTGTTGAGCTGAGTGCAGACATCATCGGTGGTGGCTGCGTTTGACAATATCTGGCATGACTGCGGAGGAGAATTCCCGTGGATTGGGAAGGTGTCAGCAGAGTATCGATGCGAATACTCATATTGCTGCCGTTGACGAGCGGACTGTTCCAGCACGACGGTTGTGTAGCAGTTTCTGCCGACGACGAGAACGGGTTTCAAAACATCTTCGATGGAGAAACGCTTGACCACTGGGAAGGAGATCGTAACGTCTTCAGGATCGAAGACGGAGCGATCGTCGGCGGGTCTCTCAGAACAAAGATCCCTCACAACTTCTTCCTGCGGTACGAACGCCCGTATTCCAATTTTGAATTGCGGCTGCAGTTCAAATTGATCGGCACGGCGACAAATGCGGGGATTCAAATTCGCAGCAAACGTATTCCTCAACATCATGAAATGATTGGGTATCAGGCAGACCTGGGCCGGAATTACTGGGGTTGTCTCTACGATGAAAGCCGCCGTCGCAAAGTTCTGGCAGGTCCGGATCAGCAGGAACTTGCACAAGTTCTGAAGTCGAATGCCTGGAATGACTATCGCATCGTCTGCAGAGGTTCACAGATTCAATTGTGGATCAACGATGTACAGACTGTAGACTACCAGGAGCTCGACGACTCAATCGATCCTGACGGGGACATTGCCCTGCAGATTCATGGTGGCCCGCCAGGTGAGGCGTGGTACCGGAACATTCGAATCCGAAAAATGTGACGATGGCTGCCAACTGGAACAGTACTCAACTGACGCACGGATGGCAAAAAGGTGTCACCGCGTTCTACTACGCTCTGGGCATGAGCGAAGCCGACTTTGATAAACCACAAATCGGTATCGGTGTCCCGTTGCTGGAAGGTAATACCTGCAACGTGCACGCCTACGAGCTGGCAAAGGAGCTTCAGGCCGGCTGCGTGGACGCGCAGATGCTGGCGTTCCCATTTGGGACACCAGGCGTCAGCGATAATCTTTCGCAGGGCCACGAAGGCGGCAATGCCAGCCTGCCAAGCCGTAATCTCATTGCCAACAGTGCCGAATGTGTTCTCACTGCACATTGCTATGACGGCCTGATTGGGCTGCACTGCTGCGACAAGAATGGACCGGGCTTCGCCATGGCACTGGCACGGACCAACTACCCGGGATTGATTGTCAGTGGTGGCAGTATTCTGCCCGGTTGCCGCAACGGCAAAGACATTTCCATTCTGGACGTCTACGACTCTCAGTCAGCTGTTGCAGTCGGAGCCATGGACGAGGCGGATGCCGATGAAATTCTGAAATCGGCCTGTCCAGGCCCCGGTGGCTGCGGCATTGCGGCCTCGTTCAATACCTGGGGCATCGCCATGGAAGCCATTGGACTGATGCTTCCTGCCAGTAGTTCAATTCCAGCGGTGGACGACGGCAAACGCACGGAATGCCGCAATGTTGGCGCGGCGATGAAGCAGCTCCTCGAACGCGACATCCGACCCCGTGATATTCTCACCAGTGCTGCGTTTCGCAATGCTGCGGTTTCAATCGCGGCTGCAGGAGGGTCGTCCAATGGTATTCTGCATTTACTGGCCCTGGCGAGGGAAGCCGGTGTGGATTTTACCCTGCGCGATCTGCAGTCATTGCTGAGAGACACCCCTGTCCTGTGCAGTTTTGCGCCTCGAAGCACCGGCACAATGCACGATCTGCACAAGATTGGCGGCACCCCGGTGCTGCTTAAACATCTGCTCGACTCCGGCTTGCTCGATGGATCGTGTATGACCGTGTCGGGAAGCACTCTGGCGGAGAACCTGGCAGAAGTTTCTCCGCCGGGAAATGACCAGGATTTGATTGTCTCCCGGGAAAACTGTTTCAAGGCATACGCTGATATGCAGGTTTGTTTTGGCAACCTGGCACCTCACGGAATGGTCTTCAAAGTCAACAATATGGACAAACCGATGTTCGAAGGCACAGCCATGTGCTTTGATGACCCTCGCGACATCGTGTCGGCGGTGGAACGCGGCGAAATCAGCCCGGGGACTGTTGTCGTCCTCAGATACTGGGGGCCGGTCGCCTGTGGAATGCCGGAGGTGCTGGTGGCCAGCAATGCATTGACGGTTCCGGAACTCGATGGCAAAGTGGCCATTATCACTGATACACGGGTCTCGGGAGTCTCTCACGGCGCAATCGGAATCCATTGTTCCCCCGAAGCCGCTGTCGGCGGTCCCATTGGCTGCGTGGAAAACGGTGACAGAATTCGCTACGACTTACTCAAAGGCACGGTCGACGTTTTGATTGATGACGCAGCACTCGAGTCGCGTCGCTCTGCCCTGCCCGCGTGGAAACCTCGCCGCCCATTTCGTGGATATCTCGCAGATTTTTCCGCGACCGTCTCTCAGGCTCACGATGGATGTGTCAGCAAAACTGTGCTGGACCAGGCACAGTAAGCGTTTGCCGGTTGCTGTCGTCGGAACCGCAAAAAACGGTAATCAGCGTGCGAGACGAAATTCCGTTTCAGCGCCGTTCAATCAGCGCCACGTGGCGGAATCGATGACACAACAAAGTGCGTTGAACCACTCATTTCAGGCGGCGGAAGCAGATTATGAATGAATCGCTCGGCGGTGCACAGCGAGCGATGCTTCTTTGACAGCTTCCGCCAGCGTCGGGTGAGCGTGACAGCAGCGAGCGATGTCTTCGCTGCTGGCTCCAAACTCCATTGCAACAGCGGCCTCGGCGATCAGTTCTCCTGCGTGAGTTCCGATGATGTGAACTCCCAGAACTCGATCGGTATTGCTGTCCGCCAGCACCTTGACAAAACCATCAGTGTGCCCCGTTGCCCGAGCTCGACCGTTGGCCGCGAATGTGAACCGCCCGGATCGGAAAGGAGTCCCCTGCTCCTGCAGTTCGTCTTCGGTCGCGCCCACCGATGCAATTTCGGGTGCCGTATAGACAACGGCCGGTATATGACGGTAATTAATGTGGCTGTGCCCGGTGGCCAGCCTTTCGACACACGCGATTCCTTCCTCTTCGGCTTTGTGAGCGAGCATCGCACCTCCAACAACATCACCAATCGCAAACACTCCGGACACGGTTGTTTCATAGCTGCTGTTGACTCGGACAAACCCACGCCGATCAGTTTCAACTCCTGCCGTTTCCAGGCCGAGATTGTCTGTACACGGTCGACGACCGATCGAAATCAGGACGCGATCGCTGGTCAGTGGTTCGGAACCATCTATTTCAGTTGTACAGGTCGTACCATTGCTGGATACAGACCGGACTTTCGTACCCAGCTGGAACGTGAGACCCTGGCGTTCGAAGAGTCTGTGAGCTTCGCGGGCGATCTGGGTGTCGGTCCCC
This sequence comes from Planctomycetaceae bacterium, assembly GCA_039831615.1. GTDB lineage: Bacteria > Planctomycetota > Planctomycetia > Planctomycetales > Planctomycetaceae > S139-18. The sequence continues at coordinate 2,726 of JBDOMX010000396.1, read as the reverse complement.
GGGAGGATTCGTGGCAGGTATTCCAGGATGGTGACTTTGGTCCCCAGACGCCGCCAGACCGTGCCCAGTTCCAACCCAATCACTCCGGCACCAATCACCACAAGTGTCCCGGGAATCTCCGACCAGGACAAAGCTTCCGTGCTGGTGCCGATGCGATCACCATCCGGCTCAATCCCCGGCAGTGACGATGAATGGCTTCCGGTGGCGATCAAGAGCTGTTTTGAGCGGAGCGTCCGGACGGAGTCTCTGCCGATGACTTCGAGCTGTCCATGACCGACGAGCCGTCCGTGCCCCTCGTACCGATCGACATGATTCTTCTTTAACAGGCCGTTGATCCCCATATCCAGCTGTTCGATGACACCCTCTTTGTGTCGCATCATCTGTGGTAAATCGACGCTGATGTCATTGGCAACGATCCCACGTTCCGCAAAGTGCAAACGCGATTGATCCAGCAGCTCAGTGGTCTCCAGTAAGACCTTGCTTGGTATGCAGCCAACGCGAAGGCACGTGCCGCCCAGCCTTGATTCGCGCTCGACCACCGCTGTCTTCATGCCGAGTTGGCTTGCTCGAATCGCTGCCACATATCCGCCGGGACCGGCTCCGATGACGATCAGGTCGTATGTGTCTGGCATTTCAGTTGTGCTCGTGTACCGATTCTGGAATGTATTTCGAGTGGTCGCAGATCAGTCCCCTGGATCACCGCTGCTGATTTCCAGTCAGCAGGCGCGGGCTGAACATCATGCGGTCTGGATTTAGACCTCAATCACCAGTCGAGTCGGGTCTTCGATCAATTCCTTGATGCGTTTCAGGAAAGTTACCGCTTCGCGGCCATCTACGAGACGATGGTCATACGTGAGGGCGATATACATCATAGGACGTATGACCACCTCACCTTCGACCGCGACGGGACGATCGACGATGCCGTGCATCCCCAGTACTCCGCTTTGCGGCGGGTTGACGATGGGCGTTGAAAGCAACGAACCATAGACACCTCCGTTCGTGATCGTGAAGGTCCCCCCTTCAAGCTCATCCAGAGCAATTTGATTCTTCTGAGCGCGAACAGCGAGATCAGTAATCGTGCGTTCGATGTCCGCGAAACTCATATTCTCCGCGTTCCGCAGAATCGGCACAACAAGCCCCTTGCCGCCACCGATCGCGATACCGATATCGCAGTAGTTGTGGTAGGTCATCGTATCGTCGTTCATTCTGGCGTTGACCTGCGGAAACTCCTGCAGAGCTGTCACGGATGCTTTCACGAAGAATGACATGAAACCCAGTTTGAAACCGTATTTTTTTTCAAACGCTTCGCGATAACTGCTGCGAAGCTGTTTGACACGCGACATATCGATTTCGTTGAAGGTTGTCAGCAGTGCGGCCGTTTGCTGAGCACTCACCAGACGTCCGGCGATCGTCCTGCGAATTGGACTCAATTTGACAGTTTTGGTCTCGCGCGAGTCGGTCCCGGAAGAACTCCTGTTGATGTGTCGCGTGACATCTTCTTTGAGCACACGACCACCTGGACCGGTGCCATCGACAGTACCGGAAACGACGTCATTTTCTTCCATGAGCCGCTCAGCCGCCGGCATGACTCGTTGAGTCGCCTCAGGTGAATCTGCGGTCCCGGAAGCAGATTTCGCCGGCCGGGGAGCTTCGGTCAGATATCCGATCGTTTCTCCAACGGCAGCGGTTTCTCCGGCCGCCTTCAGAACACGGGACACAATCCCGCCAATTTTCGCGGGAACATCAAAGGTGGCTTTGTCAGTTTCCAACCCGACGAGATTTCCGTCCGCGGGGACATAACTGCCCTCGTCAACATACCATTCTCCGATGAAGACTTCCGAAATGGACTCGCCCACAGAGGGAACGGTGATTTCAATTTCTTTGCTCATAGCACTTCGAATGCCTGCTGCAGGAGGACCCGTTGTTCAATCTTGTGGCTGCTGCCGGATCCCGTGGCCGGACTGGCGGATTCCGGCCGACAGGTGCCCGAAAATGGACGTCGATTGGCGATCGTTTCGCCGAATTTGACTCGAAGAAACGGCCACGCTCCACTGTTTTCCGGTTCTTCCTGAACCCAAACAACCGGAACGCCGGCCGGGTATTCGGAAAGAATCGATTCGAGTTCTGCTGAGGGCAATGGATAGAACTGTTCGATCCGAATGATGGCGATATCGCTGCATTCCTGCTCTCGCCGCATGGCCTCAAGCTCGTAGTACAACTTTCCGCCGCACAGGAGAATCCTGCGTACGCTGACTTTTGAAATGTCGTTTGTATCCGGAATCACTTCCAAAAATCGTCCGGTCGCAAGTGTGCACAGTGGTGACACAGCTTCCTTGTGTCGAAGCAGGCTCTTGGGAGTCATCACGATCAATGGCTTGCGGGTCGGCGAATGCTTGCGCGATGTCGTGAATCGGCGCTGTCGGAACGCCGACCGCGCTAAATGCAGCAATCCAATGTTCAACTTTTTTTGTTACGAAAATACCGTTTAGAGTCGATATGACTGTTTCGCGATGCTCCAGCCGTCCTTCGTTGGTCAGCAGATGCGGTAAGAGAAGATCATCGCGCGCGACGACCTGACAAACCGACGCGTATTGCCGGTCGTTTCCAGTCGCCAAAATAAACCAGCCATCCGACGCCTCAAACGCTTGGTAAGGAACTATGTTGGGGTGGGCGTGACCCATGCGACCGGGTGGAACTTTGGTAGTAAGCCAGTTTTGTGCTTGATT
>JBDOMX010001021.1:0-2179 GCA_039831615.1 Planctomycetaceae bacterium | reverse complement strand
ACCGCACGTAGTAAACTTTCACAAAAAGCTCGGGCTGGCAACACGGGAGCAGCGGCCGAACTCACGAAGATTAAGAAACAGCAACGCGAACTCAGCACCCGCCGCGAACGTGCACTGTCCATCATTCGTCGAGAGCCGGAGTTGCTGGTCCCAGGACAAGTCGAATTCATTGCCCACGCGATCGTCGTCCCATCGACAGATCCACTCGACAAGGAACGGCACGAGGCTGATGTCGAGCAGGTCGCGATGGATCTCGTCAAAGCGTTCGAAGAGGCCGAAGGCGCTACGGTCAAATTTGTACATACGCCCCCATTGGCTCGTGCTGCAGGGCTACCGGACCATCCCGGATTCGACATTCTCTCGATTCGCTCGGGCAACGTCCGTCGTTGTATCGAGGTGAAGGGACGATCCGGAACCGGGGAAATCGAAATCTCAGACAACGAATGGGCCCGGGCGTGTAACCTGCGAAGCGATTATTGGCTATATGCTGTTTATCACTGCGACACACCCAGCCCACTAATGGTGCGAGTCCAGGATCCGTTCGAGAAACTTCTTGTCCGACCGTACACCAAACGACAGACCGTTGAACGGACAATTCGGGCCACGATTGAATCTAATATTGTTCGCGTCGGACACAGCCAGGTAATGGAAGCGGGGGAGATATGAGTCACTTGACACAATCTGTGGATTTACAACTGACGATGAGGAAGTTTTGACATGGACGACCAGCCACGGCTGATTGAGTACGCGTTTCCGCTGAAGCAGGCGTCGCTCACGAGCGTACATGAAAAGAATGTCCGCCATGGGCACATCTCCACATTGCACATCTGGCCGGCACGCCGGCCGCTGGCGGCGTGCCGCGCCGCGCTCATTGCTACATTGCTGCCTGACCCCGGTACGCCCGAAGGACGGGAGGAACTCTGCGAGCGCATCGGTGGGAAGGTCGTGAGGAAGATTGAAAAGAAAAAGATGCCAAACGGAAAGATCGTTGAGCGGATCAAAGAAGAAGTTGAGGGTGGCATCCTTAACTGGATTGGCAGTGAACCAAAGTCAGGTGGCAAGAAGAAGAAGGAGGAGTACCGAGCAAGAGTGCAACAGCGGGAGGATGAACTCACCTGGTTTCGGGAGAAGATTCGACAAGCATACGGTGGCCGCGCTCCGCGGGTTCTTGACCCCTTTGCAGGGGGTGGCGCGATTCCATTGGAGGCGATGCGACTAGGGTGCGACACGACCGCGGTCGATATTAATCCTGTCGCTTGGTTCATTCTCAAGTGCACCCTTGAGTATCCCAATAAACTCGCCGGAAAAACTCATCCATTGCCGGATTTCATCCTCAACGATGAAGAGTTCATGGATGCATTCTATAAATCGCACCCACATTTGGTTGGTCGGACCGCAAAGACGAAGCGTCAAAAAAAGGAAGATCACAGACAGCCCGGCCTGTTTGACAAACCGGATTCCGGACGCACTCCAAAAGCCAGTTTCCCTTGGCACGTCCGAGCTTGGGGTCGCTGGGTACTGAACGAGGCTCGCCCGACACTTGCACCTTTTTATCCCACCTACGCCGACTTTGAGCCGCTCGATTTGACGAACGTCAAGCCTTACGAGCGGCAGGACATGAGGCTTGTGCCGCTAAGAAGCGATGGCAATCCGGACATCGATGTACTCAATTCCGAGTTTTCGCAGGAGTACCTCCAGAACACGAAGAATCCACGTTGGGTTTCAAAGCCTGCAATCGCGTATCTGTGGGCTCGCTCAGTCACGTGCAAGAATTGTCGTGCAAACGTTCCGTTGATAAAAACTAAGTGGCTCTGCAAGAAGCCAGCTCACCGGGTCTTAATGACGCTGCATGTAGATGAAAAGGAAAACTGCGTTCGTTTTGGAGTTGAAGGCAACGTACCCATCCAAGGTGGTAATGCTGCTCAGCGACGAGAACATGACAAGAAGATCGGTGCTGGAACAATGTCTCGGTCCGGTGCGAGATGCCCGTGTTGCCAAACGGCAATCATGACATCGGAAGATATTCGCACAGAGGCCGCAGTCCGTGGAGACAATCCACTTCCAACCATTGTCGTGACACTAGGCCAGAATCGTAAGGAATACAGATCTTGGACCGCGGAGGAAATAGTTGCGGCTTCAAACGCGACTGATCATCTCTCTTCAACGTTTGCAGAATTGC
>JBDOMX010000233.1:0-2184 GCA_039831615.1 Planctomycetaceae bacterium | reverse complement strand
AGTCGTGCAATTGCACAAACAGCCACTATTTCTTGGATATCAACTGAAGTGTATAAATCACGTTTATATGCGTTATGTAATTTTATACTCATTTCATCAATGCCAGGGAAAATATTTTGAATATGTATGCGTTTCGCTTTTCCATAATTCCAACTTCCAATGCGGAATGCTTTTCGCTGACGAACAACACCGTTCGTCCGCCGGAAAGTGCATCGGCAATTATATTCGCAATGGTTTGGCTCTTTCCTGTACCAGGCGGGCCATCCAGAACGAAACTCACGCCATTACGAGCAGCAACGACTGCTTCAAACTGACTCGAATCACAGTCGAGAATCGTTTTCATTTCTCCCGGTGGAATTGCGTCGTCAAACTGAGCAGGTTCCGGGAGATCGTTCACAGCCCCAAATGAATCTTTATGCGAGACTGTCTGGTCTCCGGCGAGGGACCTGCAGAGCGGGTGACTCGTAACCGCTTGCATGTAGTCGCCCAGGTCCTTCCACATGGCAATCTTGGGAAACGCAAATCGTCCGACTGCGACACGATCCTCTACTTCCCAGGTTGGTTCGTCCGAGATTGCCTCGCGAACCGCATCGAGGAATTCATTGCGAGTTCCAGGCTCCTCCAGCTCGTTAATGTCCGGCAGAGGTGGCAGCTCAATGGAAAAATCCTGAATCAGTCGTTGTCGAAGACAGAGATTCTCCAGAGCGTCATCCTCTGCCTCAGTAAGGTCCCACGGTGCCCCTGTTGCCGTTCGTGACAACGAAGCGGGGACCAACATCAATGGGCTCCATCGCGGCTCTTCGCTGCTTCTGGACTCGTACCATTTCAGGAACCCAAATACGACGTAAAGTGCGTGGACGCCTTGCTCAGACATTGCCAGCTTAGCATGGCCATTTAACGTTCTGAGTCGGCGGTCGAGGACCTTATCCGAAAGATCCGTCAGAATATCTGACTCCTTCAGTCGTGGGGATTCCTCGCATTCCTGGAGGGACGGCAGCCATTCTTTTGTCGAATTCGGTGGATCGCGGAACAGACCACCAGAGTCATTAATTGCTGAGTCGCTGTGTTCATCTGGCGGTGGCACAAGATCAATTCGCCACGGGAATCGCATTGGGTCAGCACCAGCTTCCGACTCTGCTGCCAGTTTCCTCCAGACGGATTCGCAACCAGGTGCAAAAATCTCTATCACGCCACGCGATGGTGAAAATGAAGTGCTTATCAGGGGGTTACGGTTGCCGAGGTCGAGCAACTTTTCTCGCCACTTTTCGACTTTGTCACGAACCGTAGATTCGATGACGTCTATTCTCGACTGTTCCAGATGCTCGCCCATCTTATTCATCGTTCCCCGTTGTGAGTTTGGGTTTTCGTCAACTCGTAAAGTTTCTCAAGCAATCCCTTTGTTCCCGAGTTCATCGCCAACTGTCGATCATAAATGTTGAGCAGTGTGAACCTATCTTTCGCATGCGTCAGTTCGACTTCGCCCGATCGATCCGGAGGGAGCACCCTGCGCAACTCGCCCGGGAAGGTTCTTGCGAGTCGGTCTGGGCGGCCGCCGATCTCTGCGGCAAACTCCGGTTTATTTGTGCTCAGACCATTGAATCGATGAAGATTTTCTTTGGGTGGGGCGGGTATTCCCGTGGGGAGGAATGTTGTGGTAGGCGTATTGGTGGGACGACCACCCTAAGGTTGAGTTGGCGCATATGCAAATATGTAACCGAAAGAATTCGGCAGTCAGACATGCTGTTGTTTCCTCCGGTACGCTCATGCGTGCATTACTGCACACTCTGGCTCCCTTCTCAGATCGCAATGTAGATCACGTCGCTTCCTGACGGGCGCTGACACAACTCGTCGGTCGAGCCTCGTGCTGTTCGGGTCAGAAAGACATCTGGTAACTCCAGCAAAGAAGGAACGAACATACCCCAAGTCCACCGATCAACAGCAGAGCGACAGAACACGTCAGCGTCCGACGTGTGACATAGGCTTGCAGTCGATTGCATTGATTTGCGATATTGAAGATCACCGGGTAGGATTGAAGCCCCCCCCCTGCGTAGGTGCCGTTTCGGCGCGCTGCAAGTTCCTGCTCGACTACGAGGAGGAAGACGACGAAGACAGCGGCAAGAAGAAATCCAAAAAGAAAAAGCGCTGGCGTCTCCGCTGGCCCGACGACTTCCGCGACGAAGTCCT
>JBDOMX010000997.1:0-9420 GCA_039831615.1 Planctomycetaceae bacterium | reverse complement strand
GGGCAAAGGTTGAGGGGCAGACTCTCGATGTCGCTGCGGTCGATGCACTGAGCAAGAGTCCAGGACGTCTCGAGCTAATCAGTCAGATTTCAGGTCTGATGTTGTCTCCCGCCAGCCAGCTGGCGGGAGCTCTCAAGGGGCCCGGCGGCAGACTGGCAGGAGCGTTGAAGTCAATTGCAGATGGTGCGGAATCATAAGGGAATTGCAACGTCGCCACTTCGTATCTGTCAATGATGGATTTGGGCGATCGTTTTGCCAAATAGCTTCACTCAGAGAAATGAAAGGTAATCGCTGATGTCTACGGCAGAAGCAACAACAGAATTTGATGCAGCCACGAAGGAGCTTGGAGACAGGATCGTTGGCTTGACTTTGCTGGAAGCAAAGCAGGTCGCCGACTATCTCAAAGAAGTTCACGGCATTGAGCCGGCAGGTGGTGGCGCTGTGATGGTTGCCCCTGCGGCTGACGGGGACGACGCTGGCGGGGGTGGGGCCACTGAAAAGACCGAATTCGACGTGATCCTCACTGGCGACGGAGGAAACAAGATCCCGGTGATTAAGGTTGTCCGTGCGGCAACAACTCTTGGTCTCAAAGAAGCCAAGGACCTCGTCGAAGGTGCTCCCAAGGCTGTGAAAGAAGGCATTTCACAGGACGAAGCGAACAAGTTGAAGGAAGAAATCGAAGGTGCCGGCGGTACCTGCGAGATCAAATAATCAGCTTTTTCGATGCTTGTGAAACTGTCTCGCTCGCGGGGTGACTGGTCCGATGCGGATTTCGGTCGGCTGGAGTTGGTGGCAGAGGCAGGATCACCCTGCTACGCTGCGGAAGTAGTCTGGATCAAGGTGGGTCGGACAGCAGGTGTGGCCCGCCCTGACCGGGGTGGTCGGCGATCGTTTTATGGCGGTTCAGTGTGAAATTAGTCCGGCCGGAATGCTGTGACTCGAATTCGGCAGAGGCCACACAACCAGCATTTCTCCGCAGAGTCTCTGCGGTTTCAGATTTATAACTCACGACTGAATTGGTCGACGGTTAGCTTGCTTAGATTCAAGTTTGGCAAAACCGCGTATCGAAGAGGCAGCTGCTCTGCGCCGAGCAGGTGTCTTTTGTCGTGCGCAGAATCAGCTCGTTGAAGAAGGGGTCTGGGCCTTCTCAGGACGATGCGGACGTGAAGACAGAATACGAATTCCCGGAAGAGACAGACCTCTAATTCCTGGACTGCACACATGACGTCGCCGTTGATCTCCTTCAACGGCCCCTGAATTCGGAAGGCAAAGAAGAAGATGCCCGTCCCAGTAGTTCGTACGATCGACAAAGACACAGTCCGGAACTTCGGAAAAATCGAGGCGGACTACGAGATCACAGATCTGACTCGTATTCAAACCGAATCCTACGGCCGTTTCCTGCAGGTTGGTCGCTCAGCGCGCGATCGCCGCGATCAGGGTCTGGAGGGAATTCTGCGCGAAGTCTTTCCGATCGAAAGCTACGATGGCCAGTTCCGACTGGAGTATGTTCGTTACGAACTTGGTAAGCCTCGCTACACACCGCCGGAATGCCGTCAGTTGCGGTTGACTCATGGCCGTCCGTTTCGGGTGTGGCTGCGATTGGTCAAGGAACAGCCGGTTGAGGAAGAGGTGTACCTCGGCGACATCCCAATCATGATTGGCGGCGGGGAATTCATTGTCAACGGTGCGGAACGTGTCGTGGTCAGTCAGTTGCATCGCTCGCCCGGCGTTGATTTTGTCATGGCGGCTGAGACTGCCAGCAGCGATCGAAAAACCCACTCATGTCGGATCATTCCGGAACGGGGAAGCTGGATCGAGTTGATCGTGACCAAGAAGGAAGCCGTCGCGGTCCGGATTGACCAAAGCGGGAAGTTCTCTGCGGTGACGCTGCTTCGGGCAATGGCAGCTGAATACACAACCGACGCGGCAATTCTTAAACTGTTCTACGATTCAGAAGAGCAGAAGGTGTCAACTCGGGTGGCTCCCGAAAAGGTTCAGGGTCGCTATTGCGCCGATGACGTTGTTTTCCCTGTCGGGCATGAGCGGGCCGGCGAAATATTCTGTGATGCTGGTGGGCAGATCACGGAGTCGATGGTTGAGGAACTGCTTGGGTCGGGATTGACTTCGATTTGGCTGTTGAAGGATGTCACGGATCTGTTGGTCATCAATACGCTGAATGAAGACAGTACGGCATCGCACGAAGAAGCGCTGCTGCGGATCTATCAGCGTTTGCGACCGGGGAATCCTCCGAATCTGGATAAGGCCTCCGATCTGTTCCGGGAAAAGTTCTTCGATGTCAACCGCTACCGACTCGGACGTGTCGGACGATTCCGTATCAATCGGAAGTTTGATCAGGAAGTGTCCGATGATGAAATGACGTTGCGGCCGGACGACTTCATTAATGCGATCCGTTATATCACCCGTCTTCGCAACAAGGATGATTCGGCAGCGATCGACGACATTGACAACCTGGGCAATCGTCGTTTGAGGACGATTGACGAGTTAGGGACGGATGAAATTCGCAAGGGCTTTCTGAAGCTGCGCCGGACCGTTCAGGAACGGATGAGCATGAAGGAAGTTGACGGGATGACTCCCCGCACGCTGATCAATCCGAAGAGCGTTTCGGCAGCGATCGATTTTTTCTACGGTCGCAGCGAGCTCTCACAGGTTGTTGATCAGACCAATCCGCTGTCCATGTTGACTCATGAGCGCCGTTTGAGTGCCCTGGGGCCGGGTGGCTTGAACCGAAAGCGAGCGGGCTTCGAAGTTCGGGACGTCCATATTTCTCACTATGGTCGGATCTGTCCAATTGAGACGCCGGAAGGCACGAACATCGGTCTGATTTCCAGTTTGGCAATCTTTTCGAAGGTTGACCCGTACGGTTTTCTGATCTCTCCTTATCGCGTGGTCAAGAAGGGAAAGATCACTGATGAAGTCGTCTGGCTGCGAGCAGACGAAGAGGCCTCCGCGCACGTTGCTCCCGCGGATACTCCGGTCGAGAACGGCAAGCTGGTGGATGATCTTATCCTGGCTCGTTTTCGCAGTGACGTGGTCTGGGTGACTCAGGAAACCGTACAGTATATGGATGTGGCGCCTTGCCAGATGGTTGGTGTGTCTGCCGGATTGATCCCGTTTCTGGAGCACGACGATGCAAATCGCGCCTTGATGGGATCGAACATGCAGAGGCAGGCAGTGCCGCTGCTGATCACTGAACGCCCGGTCGTCGGGACGGGGATGGAAGATCACGTCGCTCAGCACTCAGGAATGCTGGTGCGTGCCGAAAAGAGCGGGACGGTCACTTACGTAGACGCCGACCGGATCGAAGTGAATGATCGCAGTTATCCACTGCGAAAGTTTACGCGGCTGAATGAGCGAACCTGCCTCAACCAGAAGCCGATCGTAACAATGGGCGAGAAGGTGAAGGCCGGGCAGTTGCTGTGTGACAGTGCTGCCACCAAACACGGATCACTGGCATTGGGGCGAAACGTACTTGTCGCGTTCATGTCGTGGGAGGGGTTCAATTTTGAAGACGCAATTATTCTGTCTGAGCGTCTGGTGAAGGAGGACGTCTATACGTCGATTCACGTTGATGAGTTCGATGTGGAGATTCGCGAAACCAAGTTGGGGCGCGAGGAGTTCACTCGGGATATTCCGAATGTTAGCGAAAAGGCGCTTCGTCATTTAGACGACGACGGAATCGTCCAGATCGGAACTCGGGTTCTTCCGGGCGACATTTTGGTCGGCAAAGTTTCACCAAAAGCCAAGTCAGAGCTGACTCCGGAGGAAAAACTGCTGCATGCCATTTTCGGCCGTGCGGGTGAAGATGTGAAGAACGAGTCGTTGGAAGTCCCGAGTGGTGTCGGCGGCATTGTCACTCATACGGAGCGATTCTCTCGTCGGATGAGCCTGTCTGATATCGAACGCAAGAGGTTTGAGGACGAGCTGAAACGGGTCGAGACGGAAGCAGACACTCGAATCGCCGAAAAATTCCAGGAGTTCGCTGGGGAAATGAAGGCCGTGCTCGGCAAGGCGTTGGTCGATGCAGATGGGCGGGACATGGGCACATTGGAGGATGTCAGTGCGGTCGCTCAGTTTGCACGTGGCTTCGAGACTTATTTCGATGATCTGGACATTCGCAGCGCTGACAAAAAGACGGCTGCGAGAAAGCTGGTCAAAGAAGCGTGGCCGGCAGTGGAAGATGTTACTGATTCGGAGGACCATCGGGTCAACAGCATGAAACGCGGAGACGAACTCCCCAGTGGTGTGCTGCAGATGGTGAAGGTCTACGTTGCATCTCGCCGACAGATTTCTGTTGGAGACAAGATGGCCGGCCGCCATGGGAATAAGGGGGTCATCTCCAAGGTTCTGCCGGTCGAGGACATGCCCTTCCTGGACGATGGGACTCCGGTTGACATCATTCTGAATCCTTTGGGTGTTCCAAGTCGAATGAACGTCGGTCAGATTCTGGAGACCCATCTCGGCTGGGCAGCCGGCAAGATTGGTTACCGCGCGGTTTGTCCTGTGTTCGACGGAGCGACTGAAGAAGAGGTGCGGGCGGCACTTGTCGAGGCGGGGTTGCCGGAGGACGGGAAGGCCCATCTCTTTGATGGTCGAACCGGGGTGCCAATGGAACAAAAAACGACAGTTGGTCAGATCTATATGCTCAAACTGCACCACTTGGTGGATGACAAAGTCCATGCTCGTGCCACGGGGCCATACTCCCTGATCACACAGCAGCCACTGGGCGGGAAAGCGAGGTTCGGTGGTCAGCGATTTGGTGAGATGGAAGTGTGGGCTTTGGAAGCCTACGGGGCGGCCTATATTCTTCAGGAACTGTTGACGGTCAAGAGTGACGATGTTGAAGGTCGTACGAAGATTTATGAATCAATGGTCAAGGGTGAGAACACGCTGGAAGCCGGCACGCCCGCGAGTTTCGACGTGCTCAACAATGAAATTCGCGGCCTGTGTCTCAACATGCAGCTTGAGAAGACTGGTCGGTAGAGCCGTTCGTTCTTTGCGTCCTCGGCGGGTCGATCGATCCGCCCTGCAGCGGGTTATAAAACTCCCTGAAATTTCATCGGGTTGTTAAGGAGTTCTCAACGTGAGTGTGACTGAAACCACGTTTGATCAAGTGAATGATTTTGCATCGGTGAAGATTGGCCTGGCCAGTCCTCACGATATTCGCAGCTGGTCTTTCGGCGAGGTGAAGAAGCCGGAAACGATTAACTATCGAACCTATCGTCCGGAGCGAGACGGGCTTTTCTGCGAACGGATTTTCGGTCCCGAGAAAGACTGGGAATGCGCCTGCGGCAAATATCGCGGCATGAAATACAAGGGAATGATCTGCGATCGATGCGGCGTCAAAGTGACGCATAGCCGCGTGCGGCGCAAAAGAATGGGGCATATTGAGCTGGCGGCCCCTGTGGTCCATATTTGGTTCTTCAAGTCGATGCCAAGTCGGCTGGGCGCTTTGCTCAACATGAAGACCACGTCGCTGGAAAAAGTGATCTACTTTCAGGACTTTGTCGTCACTGATCCGCGAGAGACACCGTTGGAGCTCTGTCAGATGTTGACAGAGGATGAAGCTCGGTCGGCACGTCGTGATTACGGTGAAGACGCTTTTGAAGTCGGCATGGGGGCCGAGGCGATCAAAAAGCTGCTGATGCAGCTGCGGCTTGTCGAATTGTCTGAGGAGTTGCGTGGTGACCTGGCGAAGACTAAGAGTCAGTCCACCACGAAAGATTTGATCAAGCGATTGAAGGTGATTGAAGCGCTCCGCGACAGTGAGAACCGTCCGGAATGGATGGTTTTGGACGTGGTCCCGGTGATTCCTCCGGATCTGCGTCCGCTGGTGTTGCTGGATTCCGGTAATTTTGCAACGAGTGATCTGAACGATCTCTACCGCCGAATCATCAACCGCAACAACCGCCTCAAGAAGCTGGTGGACCTGAATGCCCCAGATGTAATCGTTCGCAACGAAAAACGCATGTTGCAGCAATCGGTGGACGCATTGTTTGACAACAATCGTTGCAAGCGACCTGTGCTGGGTTCTTCTAATCGACCCCTGAAGTCGCTAACCGACATGATCAAGGGGAAACAGGGGCGTTTTCGCGAAAATCTGCTCGGAAAACGGGTCGATTATTCCGCACGAAGTGTGATTGTGGTCGGTCCCGAACTGCGGCTGCATCAGTGCGGCCTGCCGAAGAAGATTGCATTGGAGCTGTTCCAGCCATTTGTGATTCGCCGTCTGAAGGAACTTGGCCACGCTGACACCATCAAGAGCGCCAAGCGAATGCTGGAACGGAGGGACGAGGACGTCTGGGATATTCTGGACGACGTCATCCGCAACCATCCGGTGATGCTGAACCGTGCTCCCACACTGCACCGGATCGGGATTCAGGCGTTCGAGCCAATTCTGGTGGAAGGAAACGCGATCAAGCTGCATCCGCTGGTGTGCAAGGGATTCAACGCTGATTTTGATGGCGACCAGATGGCCGTTCATCTGCCCCTGTCGATTGAGGCTCAGGTCGAAGCCACATCACTCATGATGTCGACCCACAACATCTTCAGCCCGGCAAACGGGGCTCCGATTATCAGTGCATCTCAGGATATTGTGATGGGCTGCTACTATCTGACGCTGATGCGATCTGGTCAGCTCGGTGAAGGGATGGTCTTTGCGTCAACTGATGAAGTGATTATGGCTTTTGAGTTGGGCAAGGTGTCCCGACACGCGGTCGTCAAGTTGCGAATGCCACGTGACAAGCGGGTGAAGGGTGATGGTCAGAAAGAATATCGGCTCGGTGGTCTGGTTGAGACCTCACCTGGCCGCGTGATGATGAACGACATTCTGCCGGCGCGGATGTCGTACTACAACATGACCATGAGAAGTAAGGATCTGGCAACAGTCATCTCCGACTGTTATCTCGAACTCGGCCGATCGGAAACCATCGAACTTCTGGACCGCATGAAAACCTGCGGTTTCCAGGCGTCAACGTCCAGTGGCCTTTCGTTTGGGGCCAGTGATTTGAAGACGGCACCGAACAAAGAGAAGGTGATTGGCGATTCCGAAAAAGAAGTTCTGAAGTTGATGAAGAATTTCCAGCGCGGACGAATCACGGATCAGGAACGTTACAACAAGGTTTTGGACATCTGGACTCATGCTCGTGAAGAAATCACCAGCAGCATGATGGATCAGTTGAAACACGACGTGCGTGATGAAGGACGTTACGTTAATCCGATCTACCTGATGGCACATTCCGGTGCTCGCGGTGGCGTCGGACAGATTCAACAGCTCGCCGGGATGCGTGGTCTGATGGCCAAGCCAAGTGGTGAAATCATTGAGACCCCGATTAAATCGAATTTCCGTGAAGGACTGACGGTTCTCGAATATTTCAGTTCGACTCACGGAGCTCGCAAGGGGCTGGCTGACACGGCTCTAAAAACTGCCGACAGCGGTTATCTGACTCGAAAGTTGGCAGACATCTGTCAAAATATGGTCGTCACGATGCATGACTGTGGCACCACCCAGGGATTGACGCGTGGAGTTGTCTATCGCGGTGAGAAAGTCGAAGTCGGTCTGGCCGACGCGATTCGTGGTCGCGTGAGTCGGACCAACATCGTGAACGCGATCACCGACGAAATCATCGTCCGCGAAGACGAACTGATCACGGTAGAGAAATCTCGCAAGATCGAAGCGATGGGCCTGGAACGGATTCAGGTTCGCAGCCCGTTGACCTGCGATTCCCCGCTGGGGATGTGCCAGTTGTGTTATGGCATGGACCTGTCGACAGGCGACCTTGTCGAACGCGGACTGGCTGTCGGAATCATCGCAGCTCAGAGTATCGGTGAGCCCGGAACTCAGCTGACCATGCGGACATTCCATATTGGTGGTGTTGCTCAGACCGATATGGAACAGAACGAGTTGCTGGCCAAACGCGGAGGTCAGATTCGATTTGCACGCATTCGTTGCGTGACAAATTCTGCAGGCAGGCAGGTGGTATTGGGTCGCAATGGTGAAATCACCATCGTCGACGCGAAGGGCCGTGAAGTTGAAAAACA
Organism: Planctomycetaceae bacterium; assembly: GCA_039831615.1. Lineage (GTDB taxonomy): Bacteria > Planctomycetota > Planctomycetia > Planctomycetales > Planctomycetaceae > S139-18. The sequence continues at coordinate 1,362 of JBDOMX010000997.1, read as the reverse complement.
GACAGTGCCAAACGGAGCAGTATTGCAGGTCGCCGAAAACCAGGAAGTGAAGAAGGGTGAGGTTCTGTGTAACTGGGATCCGCACTCGATCCCGATTATCGCTCAAGTGGGTGGTAAAGTGCGACTGGATGACTGTGTCGAAGGGCAGACCGTTCGTTCTGAAAAAGATACTTCCGGTAATCTGCGGCGGACAATCACTGAACATCGGGGCGGGCTGCATCCTCAGGTCATCCTGGAAGACGGGGCCGGAAAAATTCTGGACTTCTATTATCTTCCGGAAGGTGCCTCAATCGAGGTTGTCGATGGTGATCAGGTGACGGCCGGTGCTTCGGTTGCCCGTACGCCTCGAGAGTCGGCTGGAACGCAGGACATTACCGGTGGTCTGCCACGAGTGACCGAGTTGTTTGAGGCGCGAAGCCCCAAGGACCCGGCCGTGGTGGCAGAGATCGATGGTGAGATCGAATTACTGGCGGAAAAAAAACGTGGCAAACGAGTCGTCCTGGTTCGTGGGCAGGATGGAACCGAAGTCGAGCATTCGATTCCACATGGCAAGCAGTTGCTGGTCCACCAGGCCGACCTGGTGAACGCTGGTGACGCATTGGTCCGTGGCCCGCTGGTTCCACATGACATTCTACGGGTGAGTGGGCCGGAAGAAGTTCAGCAGTACCTGCTGCACGAAATTCAGAATGTGTACCGGGCTCAGCGCGTTGAGATTGACGACAAGCACATCGAAATCGTTGTGACTCAAATGCTCCGAAAGGTACGAATCGACGACGTTGGCGATACCGATCTGCTGCCTTTGAATTTGATTGATAAGTTTGAACTGAAGCGAGTGAACGATTCACTGGACTCGATGGGAAGGATCACCGATCCGGGTGATACGGAATACGAGATTGGCGATAAGGTGTTGCTGACTGAGATTGAAGAAGTGAATGCCGAAGTCAACAAACCGGTGAAGCAAACGAAGCTCCGACCTGCCAAAGCAAATCCTCAACTGCTGGGCATTACCAAGGCATCTGTTCAGAGTGAAAGCTTTATATAGGCTGCCAGCTTCCAGGAAACTACGAAGGTCCTGACGGAAGCTGCCCTCGCCGGGCGTGTCGACAATCTGGTTGGTCTGAAGGAAAACGTGATTCTGGGCCACTTGATTCCTGCCGGGACAGGGTTCCATCTTCATCAGGACGCTCACGTTCGGATTCACGATCAGGCAATTCGGGAGCAGGAGGAGGCAAAAGCGCGGATGATGGCCGCTCGCCAGAACATGCTCACCGACACAGAAATCGCAGCCCGCAGGGCGCAGGAAGAGGACGAAAGTCCGCGGGTGCCATCTCTGGCGGATTTGACCCCGGACGACTTGTAGAA
>JBDOMX010001107.1:0-2186 GCA_039831615.1 Planctomycetaceae bacterium | reverse complement strand
CACATCGACAAACTGGCGGCCCGGGGGCGCGCTTTTCACCGCCACTATGTGCAGGCACCGACTTGCGGGGCTTCACGATTTGCATTGCTGACCGGGATGTATGGTCCGTCTGGAAACGGAGCGTTGTTGCAACGCGGCAGCCGGATTGAAAAGAACGATGCGTCCATTCCTCCAAGTTTTCCCGGATGGTTTCGGAAGCACGGATACACCACCGTTTCGGTTGGCAAGGTGTCCCATCATCCTGGTGGCCGCGGTGGACGGGACTGGAACGCGGAGACAATTCGCGAGATGCCCCGCTCGTGGGATCGCCATCTCATGCCGGTTGGTCCCTGGCAGCACCCGCGCGGAGCGATGCACGGTCTGGCGAACGGTGAGATTCGGGTCCGAGCGGGCGCGATGGATGTCTTCCAAGCTGTGGAAGGACCAGACGCAATTTATCCGGATGGGCTGATTACGGACGAGGCCCTGCGACAACTGGATCAGTTGACGCAAGCAGCGAACCCCAAACCCTTCTTTCTGGCTGTGGGCATCATCAGGCCACACCTGCCCTTCGGGGCACCTGCCAAATACCTGGCAGCTTACCAAGGCGTGGAATTGCCACCGATTCCCCATCCGATGAAGCCCTCTGGCAAAACGACCTGGCACGGTTCAGGCGAGTTCATGAAGTACAATCGCTGGAAGCGTAATCCCAACAAGGATGCGGAATTCGCGACGGAAGTTCGACGGCACTATGCCGCCTGTGTCTCGTACGCCGATGCTCAGGTCGGAAGAATTATCGATCGATTGAGAGCCAAGGGACTTGAAGACAATACGATCATCGTGCTGTGGGGCGACCACGGCTGGCACCTCGGCGAACACGCCATTTGGGGCAAACACTCGTTGTTCGAAGAGTCTCTACGCTCGCCATTGATCATTTCCTACCCGGACATGCCATCCCCGGGCGCGGCGACACAGTCAATGGTTGAAACGATTGACGTGTTTCCGTCCCTGTGCGACGTGGCGGGAATCCCTCGTCCCGATTTTGTCGATGGCGTGTCGTTGCGACCGATCTTGGAAAGCCCGACCGCACCGGGACACGTCGCGATTTCGTACGCCCGCGCTCGGACGATTCGAACAGACACACATCGCCTTGTGGCCCACAAAGGCAATCATTTTGAGTTGTACGACCATCGCGGTAAGGATGCCGAGGCGCGCAACGTCGCCGACAAGCACCCCGAAGTGGTCCAGGACCTGGTCGCGCAACTCAACAGACGCCTCGAAGGCGGTTCGGATTTCGCGCCCCAGCAGAGCCGACTGCCCGTGCCGCCACCCGCTGATGCCGTTGTTCTGTTTGCTGCCGGAAAGGTGAATCGTTTTCTGGGCAAATCCGGCGGGGCGGGCAATTGGACAATTGAGGATGGGGGGCTGGTGTCTACGCGCGGCAAGGGCCGGACGAATCATCTGGTGTCGGCCCTCCATTTTCGTGATGCTGACATCCATGTTGAATTCAATTTGCCGGAATCTGGAAGTGGCAATAGCGGGATCTACATTCATGGCAACTACGAGCTGCAAATTGAAAACTCGCTCGGAAAAGAGCAGTTGACCCACCAGGTGATGGGAGCCCTCTATGGGTTCGCGCCGCCACGGGTCAACGCGGCGCTGGCGCCGGGCACATGGCAGGTCATCGATATCCGCTACCGCGCGCCACGACGTGATACACAAGGTCGCATTGTGATGGCAGGTTCGTTGACGGCGTGGCTGAACGGCCAGAAGGTTCAAGAGAACACGCGCTTCGCTGAGCCGCGGTCCAAGTATCACCCCTTTCGCTACGGCACAACACCGTATCTGCAGGAGATCTGGAGGCAACAGCGGTCCTCGTCGATCGGTCCGATGTTTCTACAGGACCACGATAATCCGGTGCGATTCCGAAATATCTGGGTTCGGCCGCTGGATCAATTCGCAGCCATGTATGCCCCCGAGGCCCCATCCGGTTTCGGCGAGTGATGTTCCAGGTCGTTGTGCAAGTCGTGTGTGCGGGCGGCGGCGGCGGTCGGGACTCACTTGGCTGGCGGATAGATGATTTTCCAGTCGCGTTTCATGCTGGCGACCGTCCAGCCTTGAGCGTGGGCAACGTCGAGCGCTTTGTCGAGTCGTCCAATCGGGGATTTGCGGTCGTAGGCCCACTCGCGTTTTGAGTCCGTGTGGTG
>JBDOMX010000181.1:4788-9431 GCA_039831615.1 Planctomycetaceae bacterium | reverse complement strand
GGCCGCAATCCGGCGGGCCGCAATCCGGCGGGCCGCAATCCGGCGGGCCGCAATCCGGCGGGCCGCAATCCGGCGGGCCGCAATCCGGCGGGCCGCAATCCGGCGGGCCGCAAACCCGTTCGGGCGCCCCAAGTTCCCCTCAGCTCAGGCTCCGAGCCCCAAAATCGCCAGACTGTCACGATGGATCAGGGCTTCGATTGCATCGGCATCCAGGCGTGGCAGGGCCGTTCCTTCAAGTTGATCATTCAGCTTTCGCAACCCGTCAATCGACGCATCCACGGTCGTAAATGGGTAGTCGCTGCCAAACAGGAGTTTGTTCCAGACACCGTATTCCTGAACCAGGATCAGACTGTTGTACAGCTGATACGGTCGGTAGTGCAGGGCGCTGATGTCGGAATAGACATGGGGATGTTTTCTGATGACCGCCACACATTCCGGCTCATACGGATGGCCCAAATGTGCCATGATGATCTTCACCTCAGGAAACCGAATGGCCACTCGATCCACGTGTCTGGGCAAAGTGCACTCTAAAGGTGCCTGGGCGACAAAGGTGGTGCCGGTGTGCAGCAGCACCGGCAAAGAATGTTCAGTCGCGTAGGACCACAGCGGATCAAGTCGTGTGTCGTCCGGCTGGAAGCCGGCATACATTGGCAGCAGTTTGATTCCGCGCAGTCCCAGTTCCTCGTGACCGTGGCGCATTTCTTCCTGCCAGCCCGGTTGTGTGGGATCGACTGAGAGGAATCCGATGAGTCTGTCAGCATGGGCCGCCACGTAGTCCGCCACGTACTGATCGTCGACCCATACTCCGCTCAGCTTCGCTTTCCCACCGAATGCGATCGTCCGGTCCACCTGAGTAGCGCCCGCCATGTACTCTTCGTAGCGAACCGTCAGGTCCACTTCCACTCCCGCCCGCGCCCGGCGTGCCTGGAGTTGAAAGTCATCGGTGAAATGAGTTGGGAACTGCCACGTATGACTGTGAACGTCGACAATCATCTGCGCCTCGCGATTCCTGTTTTCGTGCCTGTGGCCTGTGTGCGGTGACCAGGGGGGGAAATCATTCAGCAGTCGTACCAAAATCGAAGAAACCGTGCCACTGGTCCTGTCAGTGGCAGTCCGTCAAATCAGGCGATATGTTGCTGTCTGACCAGAGGGGCCGAAGCGTCACAATCCCGTTCATCCTGTTATCCTGTCAAAAGAATGAAAACCGCGATGGAGGCAACCTGAGATGCTTGTGGGCTACGTCAGTAACGAACGCTTTGTCGCTCTGAGTGATGTCCTGTTTGAGTTTCGAGGGCAGGGTGAAGTCGTCGCTGCGCGGTCCGGTATTTCCGGTGCCGTCTATGCAGACGTAAGCCCCGGCGACTATGAGGTGGTGCTGGGTCGTGACGGGTATGGATCAAAAATTGTCACCATCGAAGTGCACCCGGAGAAGCCTCATCAATTCCGCCTGCTGTCGGATTGTCTGTTGGGTTATGTCTGGCCGAAGTGTGTCAAGTCAGGCGACCGTTCTGAGTTTCGAGTGCACGCAGCAGAAGAGTACGAGCTGGAATTGTGGCGCTATGGTTCCGAAAAGGAATTCATTCGTCGTATCGGGACCTTCGACGAGCATGGACCACGGGCGACCGTGCAGATGACGCCCGACGGCGACTACACACAGAGCGGGGTCGAATTCAATAAATTCGGATATCACAGCAACGCGTTGAATCAGTTCATCGAAGCTCCCGCTCGTTCGGGGTTGTACTACTTTCATGCGAGAAGTAAGTCGGGTGACTTCTTCGCGTTTCCATGGGTCGTGGCACCGAGTAAACCTCGCTGCAATGTCGCGGTCCTTGCGTCGGATATCAACTGGAATGCATACAACAGTTTTGGTGGTCGCAGCAACTACATCAATGCAGATCGATTGCCACCCACTCCGATTGTGAACTCCCGGCAGGAATTGAAACGATACACCGAAAAGGAGCACCGTACTTACAACACTGATACTTACGAGCCCCTGTCAATTGACCGGCCCGATCCTTACAACAGCATTGACGAGCACGAGCAGTTGACGGATCCGATCGCCGGCCGCCAGGGATGTCATATGGCCGCGGCCGAATGGCGATTGCTGGGCTGGATGGAACGCAAGTCGATTGAGTACGACTACTACAGTGAAACTCAATTCCATTTCAATCAGCTGCCGCTCGACGAATACCGCGTGCTGATCATCAGTACGCATCCGGAATACTGGTCCGCAGACATGTACGATCGGCTGAAGAGCTGGGTTTTCGAACGCGGAGGTCGACTGTTATATCTGGGTGGTAATGGACTGAACTGTGAAGTCGAGTTTCTTGATGAGCACCGCATTGTGTACCAGAACACCAACTGGAGTCATTCTGAGCCTCAACTGGCACCGGACGGTCGCGAGTACGAGAGTCGGTTCGGCAAACGGCAGGAATCGGAAGCCAATTTGCTCGGTGTCGTCTTCTCGGAAACCGGCATCATGACGGCTGCGCCCTATCAGGTGCAGGACGCAGATCATTGGTGTTTTGAAGGGACCGGTCTAAAAAACGGCGACACATTTGGTGAACGCAGCCTGCATCAGCGCGTTCCCGGAGGTGCTTCCGGTCACGAGACGGACAAGGTGTCACCACAGTCGCCGTCGAATGTGCGAGTGCTGGCCAAAGGGTTGAACCCTGACAACGGGGGAGCCGAGATGGTGATTCACGAACCAGACGGCGGCGCCGTGTTTTCTGCAGGGTCGATTTGCTGGCCGAGTTCTATCCTTGTTGATGAGGCCGTCTCAACGATTACAGAGAATGTGCTGCTGCGATTTCGAGACTCATACAACGGCACGACTCCCCTGGACAAGTTGCCGCATTGATTCATTGCCACGCCGCTACGAACCGCGGATGAATGCAATGTGGTGCGGATGCCGGTCAGGGGGGACATCTACGGAAAGGAATTGCAGTGCTGATCGGATACGTCAGCGACGAAGATTACGTGGCGCTCCCCGGTGTGGATTTTGAGTTTGAGAGCGACGACGGATCAGTGGCCGCCGTGTCGACGGCGTCCGGAGCCGTGCATGTGGATCTCCGGACAGGGGAATGGCGGGCCACCATTTCCAAATACGGTTACACCGCCAAACGAGTGACAATCCGTGTTGCCGACGACAACGTGATTCAGTTTCGGCTGCTCTCCGATCGAATGTATGGATTCATGTGGCCCAAGTGGATACGGGCCGGCGAAACGTCCGAATACTGCGTCCACAGCACCAAAGAGTTTCGGCTCGATTTGTGGCGGTACGGCTGGGAAAAAGAGTTTATTCGCAGTTTCGGGTGGTGTGATGAACATGCTCCGCACGCGATGGCTCAGATTCTTCCGGACGGCGACTTCACTCAGACTGGCGTGAACTGGAATCGCACGGGCTACGATCTGAAGTATCAGAAGCATGCGATTCAGGCGCCAAAGCAGTCGGGTTTGTATTTTCTGCACGCGAAGACTCGGGACGATGAATTCTGTTCGTTCCCATGGATCGTTTCGCCCGCCAGCCCACGGGCTAAAATTGCTGTCCTGTCGTCGACAATCACTCAGAATGCCTACAACAAATTCGGCGGAAGAAGCAATTATTTCAATCAGGATGCGCTGCCGGGCCGACCTCTCGTCAACGCGCGGCAGGAGGTGGGGCGATACACACAGCCGGAGAGCTGGCCGTTTGAACAGACCGCGGCACCGTTGTCGTTTCAGCGGCCGGAACCAGCCAGCCATGTGCCGGAAGCAACGAGAATTCAGGACAGCATTCCGGGGCGCGTCGAGTCGTTGTTCGCTCCCGGAGAATGGCGGCTGCTGGGATGGCTGGAACGGGAAGGGTTCGACTATGACCTGTACTCGGAAACGGAACTGCATTTTGGTCGTCTCCCGCTTGAATCCTACGACGTGCTTGTCCTGAATCTGCATCCCGAGTATTGGTCTCGTGACATGTACGCCCGTGTGAAGAGATGGGTTCACGAACAGGGGGGTACATTGTTGTATCTCGGAGGATGCGGCTTGTATGCGGAGGTTGAATTTGACGACGAAGCAGCCATCCTCTGCCGGCGGGAAGGAGAACACAGCCAGCGCGGTGAATCTGAAGCCGCCCTGCTGGGGGTGGCCTATACCCATTCCGGATTTCAGACGGCAGCGCCCTATCGCGTGATCAACGCTGCACATTGGGTCTTCGAGGGAACGGGGTTCAATGAGGGAGATCTGTTCGGCACACAGAGCCTGCACGAACGCTGTCCCGGTGGAGCTTCCGCTCACGAACTCGACAAGATCTGCGATGAATCTCCTCGCAATATCGTCCGCCTGGCCAGAGGCACGAATCCTGACGACTCGGGCGCCGATTTGACGATTTACGAAACGCCGTCTGGTGGATCTGTGTTTTCCGCTGGTTCGCTGTGCTGGACACTTTCTCTTCCCGTTGATGACGGGACGTCAGCGGTCACTCGCAATGTCCTGAATCGATCACTTGAAAGAGGCCGGTGAGTCACGATTCTTCGAAGTTGAATTCGGACGCGCCGACCAGCGTCCGCTGGATTGTGCTGGGAGTCGTGGCATTCGCATCTGCCAGCGCTTATCTGACGCGGTATTGCATTTCAGCGGCGAACACCACCATTCAGCATGATCTT
>JBDOMX010000181.1:0-4778 GCA_039831615.1 Planctomycetaceae bacterium | reverse complement strand
GATGAGTGCTTTTGCGCTCGGTTATCTGTTGTGCCAGATACCAGGGGGCTGGCTGGGCAATCGGTTTGGAACTCGATTAACTTTTGCGGCGCTGAGCATTGTCTGGTCACTGTGCAATGTGGGGTCTGCCGTCGCATCGGCGTTCAGGGTGCTTTGGGCGTCACGGTTTGCGCTTGGCATCTTTCAGGCCGGACTGGTCCCGGTGTCGGCAAAAATCGTCGGTGACTGGATACCTCTTCGCGAACGAGGGCTGAGCAGCGCTCTGATCACGTCATCGATGTCAATTGGCGGTGCGTTCGCGATGTGGCTGACCGGACGACTGCTCGACGAAAGCTATGACTGGCGGGTCATCTTTGCGGCGTACTCCACGGTGGGCATCGTGTGGTCAGTCGGTTTTTACTGGTACTTTCGCACCGATCCCAAAGATCACTCAGCAGTCAATCGTGCGGAGCTGACACTGATCCATGATGTCGACACGTCTGATGACACAACGACGGAGATGCACGAGGCCGCCACAGATGCAACAGTTGATCAGGCCGTCAACGTCGAGCACGTTGACATTCGTCCATCCAGTGCTCCGGATTCGGTAAAGCGCGGGGACTCAGCAACTTCAGGCGGTACGCTCATCGCCAACATGCTGAGCAGTCCGGCCATGTGGGGGATCTGCATCCAGTCCTTTTTTCGCGCCGCGGGTTATGCCTTCTTTGTCACGTGGTTCTTCGCGTTTTTGGAATATGCGTACGGGATCAGCAAAGCTCAGGCCGGCATCCTGAACAGTCTGCCATTGATTGGCGTCGTCGTGGGAAGTCTGCTGGGCGGTGTTGCCGTGGATTGGCTGCTCAAGGTCACCGGCAGCCGCTGGATTAGTCGCAGCGGTACGGCCATTGTGTCGCTCACCGTGTGCGGGATCCTCACAATGGCTTCGGTCTGGACGGCTTCGGCGACGCAGCTTTCTATTGTGATCGCGCTGGGAGCTCTGTTTTCCGGAATCGGTGCTCCGGCAGCGTGGGCAGCAACGATCGACATTGGAGGTCGAAACACGGCCGTTGTGATGGGAGTCATGAACATGGTCGGCGGTCTGGCCGGAGTGATCCTTCCCACCGTGCTGGGCAGCTGGTTCAAAGAGATTCGCGAGACCGACGGAGACTGGAATCTGGTCATTTATCTGCACGCGGCGTTTTATTTCGTAGGGGCATTGAGCTGGCTGATGGTGAATCCGAATCGTGAGGTGTGATCGCTTCTGCAAGTCACAAAACAGACTACAACAGAATACCGAGACCGACACATGTTGTTTGACACGCATACAAACCTGATGTGGGATCCGGATCATCTTTCGGGTGAGTTTGTCGAATTCGCCGGGGAAGCCAAGCGGGCTAAGATGACAGTCCCCAGTGATGTCGAGTTTGCCGGCAGCGACGTCAAGGAAGCCAATGCATTCGATTCCCGGCCTGCCCAGCTGCTGGAGGCGACCGCTGACGTGGACAAGGCCATCGTGTTCGGTATCAAAGCTCCGTTCACGGGAATCAACTGTGATCAGGAGTTGATTGCGGAATTCGCAGCCAGGCACTCGGACAAATTCATCGGCTGGTGTTCGGTCGACCCGAACGACGCGGACTGTGTTGATCAACTGGAACATTATGTCAACAACCTCGGACTGCGAGGTTTGAAGTGTTCACCCATCTACCAGAACTGGGATCCGCAGGATCCGAAACACTTGCCCTTGTTCCGCAAAGCAGAGTCTCTCGGGATTCCGGTCAATATTCACCAGGGAACGTCGTTTGTTCGGACCGGACCGCTGAAGTATTCAAATCCGATTCAGCTGGAAGATATTGCTGTCGCGTGTCCGGATCTGCGAATCGTGATCAGCCACATGGGACATCCGTGGGAGGATGAATGCGTGGTACTGATCCGCAAACATCCAAATCTGTATACAAATATTTCTGCTCTTCACTATCGGCCACTGCGGCACTATCAGGCGTTCATGACGGCGATCGAATACGGAGTGGAGCACAAACTGATATTCGGTTCGGACTTTCCGTCTGCGACCGCCTCGCAGGTCATTGCCGGGCAGCATAAGATCAACAATGTTGTTGACGGAACGAACCTTCCGAGAATTCCGGACGAGATGATTCACGACATCATCTATGAAAACTGGAAATCGTTTTTGCCGGAGTACACGTAATGCGGGAAACGAATCAGATCCAAAAAGCCATAAAGGGGTCGGGACTCTTATTTCGCCGAACGCTGTCCAGGGTGGCTCCAACTCCGTCGATAAAAGACTCCCGACCCCTTTTTTGCGCGCTGTTGCTGTGGTCGACGGCGACACTTCTTTCAGCGGCCGATTACGAATGGGTCAAAGTGACCACCCAGGCGGAATTCGCGCCGCGGGATGGTGCTGGCGCCCTTTCGTATCGCGGATCAATGTGGCTGATCGGTGGCTGGAATCCTGGGCAGACTCACAAAACGTTCTTCCCCAGGATCTGCAACAACGAAGTGTGGACGTCGAAAAACGGCGTTGCCTGGACGCTCGTCAAACCGAATTCGTTCAAGGACTCGTCCTTTGACTCCACCGCTGATTGGGAAGGACGTCACACGGCCGGGTATGCCGTATTCCGTGATCGCATGTGGATCGTGGGCGGCGACGTGAATCAGGGCCACTATCAGAACGATGTCTGGAACTCCCAGGACGGACGTACCTGGAAATTTGTCAATCGGGACAGTGCGCTGCCGTGGGCACCGCGGGCGCTGCATTACACCGTGGTGCACGATGATCGAATCTGGGTGATGGGTGGGCAAACGATGCCCGCGTTTGCGAAGGACGGAACGGGCGAGATTTTCTATCGCGATGTCTGGACAACGCAGGACGGGGTCAACTGGACTGAAGTCAATCCGCAGGAACCCTGCTGGTCAGCACGGGGTATGATCGGAGCAAGTGCTGTGATGAATGGCCGAATCTGGATTCTGGGCGGAGGGACTTATGATACGCCTCAAACGCCATCGCGCAAGTTCCACAATGACGTCTGGAGTTCCGCTGACGGAATTCACTGGGAACGACATACTGAAGCGGCACCCTGGGCGCCCCGACAGTACCACGAAGTGGCGGTCTGGGATGATCGACTGTGGGTGCTGGAAGGCTACAACGTTAAGAGCGGTAATCGAAAAGACGTGTGGTATTCGTCAGACGGCGTCCATTGGATCGAGGTCCCGGATACTCCGTGGAAACCCCGGCATGCGGCAAGTGTCTTTGTCCATGACGACGCACTGTGGATGGTCGCTGGAAATAACATGGAACCCGACGTGTGGAAACTGCGTCGCCACAGAAACTGAAGTCATCAATGAAGATTACAGAAGTCGAAGCTGTCCCGATCAATGTACCGCTCAAAGCCGGCATGACGACAAAAACATCGCATGGCGAGCATGCCACGTCACCGTATGTGATTGTCCAGGTGCACACCGACGAGGGGCTCGTTGGACTTGGCGAAGCGACCGTTGCGCCGCGCTGGAGCGGTGAAACCAGTCACGGTGCGGTGGCCATCATTCATGGACTGATTGCTCCGGCACTCCAGGGACTGGATCCCACACGTATCAACTATCTGCGACGTCAAATGGAAAGCGTGATTCGACTCAATCCCTTCACAAAAGCGGCCGTTGAAATGGCGCTCTGGGACATCGCCGGTAAAGCGACAGGTGTGCCGGTTTATCAGTTGCTCGGTGGGAAGGTTCGTGAGGAGATGCCAATCCGCATGGTGGTAGGATCAATTGACACAATTCAGGCCGTCGAACTGGCAGGTCGGTTTCTCGACCGGGGTGCTAAATGCCTGAAAGTCAAAGTGGGACTGGAGCCTGATCAGGATCTGGAACGAGTGCGCGCGATTCGTGAACTGGCTGGTCCGGACATTCCAATCAGTGTGGATGCCAACTGTGGCTGGACAGTGGCTCAGGCAAAGCGGACCCTGCAATGTTTGCGTGAATTCAACATCCTGTTTGCCGAACAGCCGATTCCAATCGCGGATCGAGCTGAGTTGGCAGTCCTTCGGCAGAACACTGACATACCGATTATGGCCGACGAGAGTGCGTTCACCAGCGGTGATGTCTGGCATCTGACGTCTGAGCGGGCAGTCGACATCATCAGTGTTTATCCCGGCAAGAACGGTGGGATCCAGAACACAGTGGAAGTCGTGCACACGGCGAAAGCGGCGGGGATTCCCTGTGCGATGGGAAGCAACCTGGAATTGGGGATCGGAACGTCGGCGATGCTGCATCTGGGGGCGGCCCTGCAATCAATCGCCAGTGAACAGTATCCTGGCGACTTCATCGGACCGCTCTATCACGAGGCCGATATGCTCAAACAGCCGCTCAAACTGGGCCCGGCCAGTGCAATTGTGCCGGAAGGTCCTGGACTTGGCGTCGAACTCGATCCAGAGCAACTGGAAAAATACCGCGACCACAGCCGTGTTGCGCAGGCTACAGGGATCACATCGAGCATCACCTTTGAGGGATAATCGCCGAGGGGCGGGATCAGGGCCACGAGCAATTGCTGAGACGGAGTTGCGGTTATCAGGATCTCCCAATGGCGCGTGAAGTGACGCACCGTTTGGCACAATGTGATCACTGGCGGACCAATGCCATTCGATCAGGCAGGCGCAGCCATTGATGATTCCTGTAGCAGTCGATACGGCAGTGAGTCAGCGACGTTCACGTTGTCCCAGGTAATCATGCCGTCTTCCGGAATGTTCTGTTCGACAGTTGCTCCCTGTGTGAGCCCCATCGGAACCAGT